>CAMNAH010000058.1 GCA_946530775.1 uncultured Coriobacteriales bacterium | reverse complement strand
TGTTGCCGGCGCTCATGGGGATGGTCATGCAGCCCGCCTGCTCGCAGCCGTAATGCGCGCCCAGGCCTCCGGTGAACAGTCCGTATCCGTAGCAGATATGGGCAACGTCGTCCTCGCCGCCGTCGGCGTACCACACGCCGCGGGCGAAGCAGTCGCCCCAGATCTCGAGGTCGTGCTCGGTGTATGCGCCAACGGTGGCGATGCCGGTGGTGCCGGAGCTCATGTGGATCTCACGGATGTCCTTCTTGGGCACGGCGAAGAACCCGTAGGGGTAGTTATCGCGCATATCCTGCTTGGTGGTGAAGGGTGCCTTTGCCAGGTCGTCGAGGGTCTCGACGGCATAGGGATCGAAGCCCGCCTCGTCGAAGAGGTCATGATAGAACTGCACGTTCTCATAGCATTTGATCACGGTCTTCTTGACACCCTCGAGCTGGATGGCCTCCAGCTGGTCATGGGGCATCGTCAGGATGTCCTGGGGCTTCTTCATAATGCGCCTTTCTGGTCGTGCATTCCGTACCCTCGGAAAACGATGCACATATCGTAATAGAAATCAGTATTACGAAATGTGTTGGGAAACCATCCGTTTATCGAGGTGTCACATTATAGCGCCGCGATGTTGCTAGTACGTAAATGCATCGGCGCCTTCGATTGCGATGTCTGCCTCGAAAAACGCCTCGAGCGCGCGCATGAGGTGGCCTGTATCGGCGGAGCCGGCCGTCTCGTAGCTCGAGTGCATGGCGAGCTGGGCGAGGCCCACATCCACGGCATGCACGCTGACCTGCTGGTTCGAGAGGTTGCCGAGGGTCGATCCGCCTGCGGAGTCGCTGCGGTTGGCGAAGGTCTGCACGGGCACGCCCGCACGCTCGCAGATGGCGGTGAACAGCGCGCGGCTGAAGGCGTCGGTGGTGTACTTCTGGCTCGCGGCCTCCTTGATAACCACGCCGCCGTTGATGCGCCCGCAGTTCTCGGTATCGAAGAGCTCGGGATGGTTGGGGTGGACGGCGTGGCTGTTGTCGCAGCTCACAAGGAACGAGGCTGCGTAGGCGCGCATGAGGTCGACATCCGAGCGCCCGAGGGCCGCGTTCACGCGGGAGAGCGTGTCGCGCAGGAAGGTCGAGAGCGCGCCCTGCTTGGTGCCCGAGCCCACCTCCTCGTTATCGAAGCAGGCGAGTACGGTGATGCAGGCGGGGTTGCGCGCGTCGATGAAGGCCTTGAGCGTGGCGAAGGCGCACTGCAGGTCGTCGAGCTTGGGTGCCGAGACGAACTCGTCGGCCCAGCCCCAGACGCGCGGTGCCGTGCGGTTCACGAGGAAGAGGTCCTTGGCGACGAGGTTCTCTGGCGCGGTGCCTGCAAGCTCGGCGACCATGGCGTCGAAGGCACCGCGTGCGAGCTTGCCCGCCGAGAAGAGCGGACAGAGGTCGATTTGGCGGTTGAGGGCGACGCCCTTGTTGGCGTCGCGGTTCTGGTGGATGGCGATGTTGGGGATGAGCGCTACATCGCGGTCGCTCGCGACGAGGCGGCTCTCGATGCGGTTCTTTGACGTGCGCACGAGCACGCGGCCGGCGATGCCGAGCGGTCGGTCGAACCAGGTGGAGTCGATCATGCCACCGTAGGCCTCCACATCGAGGCGCAGCGTCTCCTTGGGACCGTCGAGTTCCGGCGCATGCTTCACCTTGAAGGTGGGGGAGTCGTTGTGGGCGGCCGCCATCTGGAAGCGGTAGCCGTCTACGGGCAGCTCGGAGCCCACCTTGAACGCGATGACGCTCGAGTTGTTGCGCACCACGTAGCAGGCATCTCCCGGCGCGACTTGCCAGTCGTCCTGCTCGGCGAGGCGGCGGAAACCCGCCTTGTCGAGAGAGCGGCAGATGGTTGCCGCGGCATGGAACATGCTCGGGCTCTGCCCGATGAAGTCGCAGAGTTCCTGCGAGAGCTCGATGTCGGTCACGCTCGGTCCTTTCGATGGCTGTCCAGCATGAATACCTTAATTCTCCAACACGCACCCGATGTGCCGAATTCCGCATTTCCGCATAAAGAATCGTGCGAGGTGCCCATGGGGTATCATAGGACGGGTAGAACCTGCCGAAAGGGAAACCATGGATTTCGATTCGATCATGCCCCTCGTCTGGACGATTCTCGTGGTCTGCGTGGGCGTTGCCGTGGTCAAGAAGGCGATCGGCTGCGCCATCACGCTGGTCGCGATCGCGATCATCGCATACCTGCTGCTCAGCTTTGTGGGGGCGGGAGGCCTCTCGTAGCGCGGGAGCGCAGCTAGACGGGCATCTCGGGGAACTCGGTCATGATGACCGACTGGGTCTGGAGCGTGGGCGACCACGCGTCGATGCAGGAGAAGATGCCCGTGTTCTCATCGAACTCGAAGGTCACGATGCCGCAGTTCTTGATGCGGGTCTCTCCCGTCACGCGGGCATGATCCATCCACTTCTCGATAAAGATTCTCGTGGTGGCCCCATGCGTCACGATAAGGACGTTCTCGTGCTCGGGCCGGCGCATGATCTCGTCGACGGCTCCGAAGAAACGCTCCTCGACCTGCGCCTGCGATTCTCCGCCGAAGCTCACGTAGTAATCTCCCGAAGACGGCCTGAGCGCCACGTAGTTGTCCTGGCCCTCGAGGACGCCGAAGTTCCATTCGCGCAGGCGCTTGTCCATCGTGAACGGCATGTCCTCGCCGAGGGCGAGCTCGAGCGAGCGCCATGCCCGCTCGGAGGGGGAGGAATAGGCGTGGTCGATCTCGATGCCCAGCTCGCGTAGGTGCTCGCCCGCCTCACGTGCCTGCGCAACGCCGACGGAGGTGAGCGGCGAGTCGCACCAGCCCTGCTTCTTATCGAGGAAGTTGAAGAGCGTGTATCCGTGGCGCATGAGGTAGAGGGTTCGCATGAGGGGCCTTTCGCATCGATGGTTACCGATAACGATAGCGTTTCGGTGCCTTTCCCGCGACGGGCAATCACCCGTGATAGAATCGAGCGCATGGATTACCGCAACACCACATCGAACAGCGCACGCGCACGGCTGAGGTCGCGCACCTCGCCCAAGCGCTCGTCGCAGCGCGCTCCGCACGTGCGCTCCGATACGAGCGCGTTCGCCCGTCAGCGCCGTCAGGCTGAGCTCAACAAGCGCACGGGCGTCGCGGGCTCGTCACGCATCCCGCAGCTCATGAGTTCGAGTCGCCAGGAGCAGGCCATGCGGCGAAACATCATGCGCAAGAACTCGCCCGTCATCCAGGCGCTGCCCATCATTGCGCTCGTGCTCGTGATCGTCGCCGTGATCTTTGCGATCATCTACTTTAACAGCACGATCTAGCGGCGCTCCATAACCTTAGAGTCGAACTTTAGAGTTTTGGTATCTTCCCTGCTAGAAGAGGGGCAGCTCGCCCGTGATGGGGTCGATCTGCTCAGGATAGAGCGGCTCGAAGGCGAGACAGGTGAAGGTGGTCTCGCCGTGGAACTCGGTAAGGCCGGCATCGCGGATAAGCGCGACGGCAAAGCCCTGCTCGCGGCCCTGGGCAGCGATGTCGAGCAGCTCCTCCTCGGAGTCCACATAGACGCAGACCTTCGCGATGCCCGCATCGAACCACGCGGTGAGCGGCGTGTTGTCGCCATCGGCATGGTCGAGGGCAACCCAGCTGCCGGCAAGGCGTATGTCTTCGAGGCGTCCCTCGCGCGCGAGCGCCATGAGCGTTGCCTCCACGCAGGCATGTCCCGCCTGCGCGGCGATCTTGCCCTTGCGCATGTGGAGGTCGCGCCTCATGACGATCATCTGCTTTGCCTTGTAGCTGCTCTCGGGCATGGCGTTTCCTTCGTCGATTTCAAATGTTACTTGAGCCCTTCGGAGGTTCTCGTGGGCCATGAAATAGTGTACATTTACTTAGTTAGTAGCATTCGATTCATTGTGGCTGCGTACTATGATTTGCCGCGCTGTTAGCGCGGGGTGCTAAGGAGTAAGAGACATGCTTAAGCGCAGATTCCTCGTGCTTCTATCTTCGCTCATCCTGGCGGGTGCTTTCACGGTTCCTGCCTACGCCGAGACGGAGGCTCCTGTCGATGATCCCCAGGATGTCCCCATTTCCGAGCCCGCATCTGATCCCGATGAGGAGGGCGAGCCCGTTGTTACAGGGTCCGGCGTTGGCGAGACGGAGCCTGCTGAGGGGCCTGTCGAGGGGGCGGCTCCGGTCGAACCCGCAGAAGGGGAGCCCACAGAGGGGCTCGTAACCGCCCCCGCTCCTCTCACTGCTCCTGCACCTGAGGAAGCTGAAGAGCCGTCTCCGTATGCCGAGCTCGATGCCCGCGCGACCGCCGCGAAGGATGTTCTTGCTGACGATACCTACTACATCGGTTCATCCCTCAACAACATGCAGGTTATCGATGTAGCCAACAAATCCACTGCTTCAGGCGGCAATGTTCTCGTATGGGAGTGGAATGGTGGCGACAACCAGAAATGGGAGGCAAGCCATGACGAGACGGGTTATGTCTCGTTCCGCTCTGTCCTCTCCGGCCTCTTCTTGACCGCAGACGGGGAGGCGGGGGGAGCCAATGTCAACCAGCAGTCCGAACTCTCCGGCGATGATGCCCGGACGCAGAAGTGGATCGTCGAGCGTACCTCCGATGGCACGGGCTACACGATTATTTCCGCGCTCTCGCCCAATCTTGTTCTTGATCTTATGCACAATACATCGAAGAACGGCACCAACGCCGAGATCTGGACTGATAACGGCGGTAAGAACCAATCGTTTGTGATCGTTGACGCCACTCCCGAGGTTGCGGCATCAACGGCAGAGATAGAGGAGGGGTACTACAACATCAAGGCGGATACCACCGCCAATGTCGTAGATATCGCGAACAAATCGACTGTCGACGGCGGGAACGCATCTACGTGGACTGCGAATGGCGGTGCGAACCAGCTGTTCAAGGTTGTCAAGGAAGGCAATTACTATCGCATCACGGCAGCGCACTCTGACAAATCGCTCGATATGGCGAAGAACTGCCCGATTCCCGGCGTCAATGTTGCTCAGAGGGGCGCCGAGACCGCTGCAGGCACATCGCTTTTTGCTGCAATCGATAACGGCGATGGCACGGTGACCTTTGTCAACCTTGCAACGGGTCTCGTCCTCTCGGCCAACGGCACCGCATCCGGTGCAAACCTCTATGGCGATGCCGCTTCCGGCGAGCCCACTCAGCGTTTCATGCTCGAGCCCGTGAAGGACCTCCTTTCCGTCGGTATGTACGAGATCGTACCTGCCACTAATACGGGGCTCAGGCTCGATGTTGCCAACAAGTCCCGTTCGACGGGCGCCAACGTCACGATCTGGACGGCCAACAATGGCCAGAACCAGAAGTGGGATATCCAGCTCGTTCCCGGCAAGGACAACACCTACACCATCCAGTCCGTCCGTTCCGGCATCTATCTTGCCGCGACGGGGATTGTTGAAGGCGATAACGTGAACCAGCAGGACGTCGCGCCCACCGATGAGGTGGCGCAGTGGATTCCCGCTTATGTCGGCGGCAAGCTCACGTTCCAGAATGTCGCATCGGGCCTCATGCTCGATATCACGGGCTGCGGTTCCAAGGCGGGCACCAACGTCGAGGTTTGGACTCCGAATACCTCGGTCGCTCAGCGCTTTACGCTCTCTGCCACCAATCCCATCCCCAACGAATGCTTCTTCATCCAGTTTGCATCCGACACCACGCAGGTCCTCGATGTGGCTAACAAGTCCACGAAGAGCGGCGGCAACGCCATCTCGTGGGCGAACAATAACGGTGCGAACCAGAAGTGGTATTTCCAGCGCCAGTCCGACGGCACATATAAGATTCTCAATGCATTCTCCGAGCTTCCGCTCGGCCTTTCGGGGACCAACGTCCAGCAGGTTGCTACGAATTCGAATTCGGGCGTCAAGTGGAATCTCGTCTACAACCATGACGGCACCTTCTCGATCGTCAATGCTTCCAACACCAGCGTTGTCCTTTCACTCGACACTCCTGCTCCCGCAAACGGCTCGAATGCCGAGCTCGCCGCTAACGAGGGCAATGGCGGTCAACGCTTCACCTTCGAGCCCACGAGCTATACAGGCGGCACGCTCGGCCTCTCGGGCGTGAAGCTCGACATGTATAAGCGCGCCCAGGGCTATTCCTCGCCCACCAACTATCTCATCCTCATCGACAACAGGGATTGCTGGGTGGGCGTGTTCAGGTGGGCTGACGGCCGCTGGAACTACGATAACTACTTCCGTTGCACCAACGGCAAGGACTCGACGCCTTCGCTGCGCGGAACCTACTATGTAGGCGCTAAGGGCTACACCTTCGGTTCCGAGGACGGACATGCCTGCTACTGGTACACCCAGATTTACGGCGACTACCTGTTCCACTCGACGCTGTACTATCCGTACTCGTTCAATCCTCTCGATCCACGTCTAGGCATGCATCTCTCCAACGGCTGCGTCCGCCTGCACATCGACAGCGCCAAGTACATCTATGACAAGGTTCCCTACAACACTAAGATCGTGAGCTACAACTAGTGGAGATGCGTTCCCGAAGCATCTGGATCTTTGCGGGGGCGGCTACGGCCGCCCTCGTTCTCATCATGGAACGCTTCTCGGTGAGCGCCATCATGTGCGCGGGCATGCTGGTCTGCCTTGCCCTCTGCGCCGCCCACGACATCGAGTGCCGCCGCATCGAGAATGGGGCCGTACTCGCCATCGCGGGCCTGCGCGTGTGGGAACTTGCCCTCGCCGCCTGCACCAACACGGCCTCTGCGCTGCATGGTGCCGTCGCATCGCTTGCGGGCGGCGCTGCGGTGTTAGCGTTTCTGCTCGGCGCAGCCGCTCTCATGGAGCGCCGGTCTGGTGCTACGGGCATCGGCGGGGGAGACGTGAAGCTCTTCGCTGCGCTTGGCTTCTGCCTGGGATGGGAGACGGGGCTTGCCATCATCGCCCTCTCATGTGCGCTGCTCGTCGCCGTCCAGGGCATGCGCGCCCTGTGCTCCCGCAAGCCGGCATCGGCCTTC
>CAMNAH010000057.1 GCA_946530775.1 uncultured Coriobacteriales bacterium | reverse complement strand
GCCATGGTGAGGTAGCGCGTGAGCACGGCGCCCCAGATGAGGTCGATGTACTGGCGGCTCTCGCCGGCGTCGGCCAGATCCTGGTCGAGGTCGACGAGGTTGGCGAAGGCGTGGTCGATCTCGGCCTTGGTGAAGGCCGAGTAGCGCGCACGGTATGCGGGAAGGCCGGGGTTGGCGTCGAGCACCTGGCGCAGAGCGTCCGAGCCGATGAGCTCGCCCTCGCGGTCGAAGTCGGTGCCGATGATGACGCTGCTGGCCTTCTTGGCGAGGTTCTTGAGCGAGCGGATGATCTCCTTCTCGGCGGGGTTCTTCTCGATGGGGGCCCACACCAGGTAGGGCAGGCTGGCCACCTTCCAGGCCTTGATGTCGATGCCGTCGGGCAGATAGGGCTTGCGGCGGCTGGGATAGGGCGGGCGCGCGAGGCCGTCGGGGATGTCGGCCGGCAGGATCTCGCCGTCGTTCGAGACGGCGAACCAGCCCTGCTCGTCGTTGAACTTGAGCTCGGGCGGGAAGTCCGGCTCGAGGATGTGACCGCGCAGGCCTATGGTGACGCAGTCCTCGCCGTTCCACCTGAAGCGGTAGACGGGCGTGTTGTAGACCTTATCGGCTGCGGGCTTGCCGCCCTCTGAGAGCAGACGGGCGATCTGCGCCGCAGCATCGTTCTTCTCGGTGACGATGAGGTTCAAGATGGGTTCCTTGTCTCGAAGAGGTGCTTATTCTTCGAATGCGCGCTGCTCGTAGTCCTCGCGGGTCCACTTGAGCGCCTCGCGGCCGTCCTTGGCCGTGATGACCATGCGGGCCACCGCCAGGGCGATCTCGTAGAGGCCGATGAGCGCCGCGAACATGATGACCATGGTGACGGGCGAGGCATCGGGCGTGACGCAGGCCGAGAGCGTGAGCAGGCCAACATAGATGTAGCGCCACTGCGAGCGGAAGGTCTTGTAGGGCACGAGGTGCATGGTCGAGAGGTAGAAGATGGCCAGCGGCAGCTCGAAGGCGATGCCGAAGCCGATCTCGAGCTTCATCATGATGTCGAGGAAGTCCTCGGCGTTGACGATCTGGTCGGCGAAGGCGTCGGTCTGGGCGAGCAGCCAGCCAAAGGCGGCGCGCTGGATGATCAGGTAGCAGAAGATCATGCCGATGAAGAACAGGACGACCATGGCGGCCACCGTGGGCACGACCCACTTGCGCTCGTTGGCCTTGAGCGCGGGCAGGAAGAATCCCATGGCCTCCCAGATGATGATGGGCGTGCAGACGATGACGCCAAAGAAGAAGGCCACCTTGAAGCGGATGGTGAAGCCGCCCAGGGCCGAGAGGATGGTGAGCTCGGAGCCCTCGGGCAGAGCGTTGCGGATGGGGTCGATCATGATCTCGATCAGCGTGGGCGTGGCGAAGTAGATCACGATGGCCGTGGCGATGACGGAGACCACGACGATGGTGAGGCGCCTTCTGAGCTCTCCCAGGTGATCGAGCAGGGGCATGCGTGCGGGTGTGATGGGCATGATGCGTTGAGGATCGCAGCGGAGCTACTCCGCGCTGACCTCGTCCTCCTTCCCTGCTTCGACAGCGGGCTCTGCGGTCGCGGGCGCCTCCTCGGCGGGTGCGGCCTGCTCGGCTGCGGGCTCTGCCGCGGCCTTCTTGGCCTTGCGCTTGGCGGGCTTGGCGTAGAGGTCGGCTGCTGCCGTGGGCTGGACCTTCTTGGGCATGTTCGTCTTAGGCTTGGGCTTTGCCGCGGGCTCGGGAGCGGGCGCTTCCTCGGCGGACGCCTCGGCGCCGTCCTCGGCGGGCGTCTCGGCTGCGGGCTCTGCCGAGGCCTCGGCCTCTGCCTGGGCGGCAGCCTCAGCCTCGGCGGCGGCTGCAAGCGCGGCGGCCTCCTCCTCGGCCTTCTTGGCGGCGGCGCGCTCGGCGGCGAGACGTGCCTTGCGCTCGGCGAAGGTCTCCTTGCGCGGAGCTGCGCCCTCGGTGTCGTCGCCCTCGATATCGGCGTCTTCCTCGAGCTCGGCCGCGCGGTCGCGGTTGGGCTTGTTGGCGTCGAGGTTCATCATCTCGGTCGCGGGATCGACGATCTCGGTCTGCACGACCTTGGTGAAGCCCTCCTGGGCGGTGCGGAACTGGCGCAGCGCGCGGCCGATGGTGCGGCCGGCGCCGGGAAGCTTGTCGGGGCCGAAGACCATGAATCCAAACAGGACGATGATCAGAAGCTCGGTCTCTCCTATGCCAAACACGTGAGTGTACCTCCCCCGTGATAGCGGTCTGTAGATGCGGTCACGTACGCTGGATGCGCGGCTAGTCGGTGGTGATGCCCAGGTCGGCGCCCACGCCCAGCAGCTCGAGCACGCGGGCCACGTTGCGCTGGGGGTTGGCCACCTCGAAGGTGATGCCCTGGTCGGCCGCCGCATGCGCGGCCCCCACCAGCACGCCGATGCCGGTGGAGTCGATGTAGGGCATGTCCGCGATGTCGATGCGGATGCCCTTGGATTCGTGCTCCATCACGAGCGCGATGCAGGAGCGCAGCTCATCTGCGCACGACACGTCGACCTCGCCGTGGACGGCCACGAACGAGATGCCTGCAACTTCGCCCGTATCGAGTTTGAGTGCCATATGCACGTCTCCTTTGCTAGATGGAGGTGTCGGAGAGGTCGCGCAGGGTGCTGGGCAGACCTTCCGAGGTCCCGCCGTTGGCGAGCGAGAGCCTGCGGGACGAGGCGTAGGACTTGGCGCCCTGTGCGTCGTCGGGGTCGTTCGCGATGGCCGAGTCGTAGGCCGCGATGGCCGAATCGGTATCGCCGGTGATCTCGTAGAGCAGGCCGAGGTTGGCCCACGCGATGGCGTTGGTGGGATCCTCGGTGGTGATGTCCTGGAGCGCGGATAGGGCTGCGGTGGTCTCGCCCGAGTAGAGCTGGCAAAGCGCGCGGTCCACCTTGGCCTGGCCCACGTCCTCGGGGTTGGAGGCGATGTAGGTGTCGTAGAGCGCCATGGCCTTGGCGAAGAGCTCGTTGGCGTGCGAGGTCTCGGCGTCGACGGTGGCGAGGTACGACACGTTGTAGCCCCAGTTCATGTAGGCCTGCGCGAGCGAGCGCGTAGAGGCCATGTCGGTGGGATCGGCGGCGACCTTCTCCTCGTACTGGTCGGCGATGGGCTGGTAGGCGTTATCGACGTCCTCGATGGTGGAGAGCTGCGCGGTGTTGGAGGCGGAGGAGTTACCGCCGGCGATGTTGCCGAACATGGAGAACACGCCGCTCATCGAGAGCGCCATGAGCACCGCGAACACGCCGATAACCACCTTGGTGGCGGTGGACATGCCCTCTTCCTTCTTGGGCTGCTGGGTGTTGGTCCTGCGGTTCTTCTTGTACTGCTGGCCCTGCTTGGTTGCTCGTTTGGACATTGTGCTTGCCTGCAATCCTTACTTTATTAAATATGCACCTGCAAACTTGTAGTGTACGACCAAAAGTGCCCGCTGTGAACGGGCACTTTGGCAGTTTCGGAGAACTACAGAAGTCTGTCAAACGTTTTCGCTATGCGCGGGCGGCCTTCTCCAGGCGAGCGGACACCAGCTTGACGGCGCAGACGAGCACGTCGAGGGCCTGATCGAGCTCCTCGAGCGTGGGGAACGTGGGCGCGATGCGGATGTCGGAATCGTACGGGTCGTTGCCGTAGGGCCAGGTGGCGCCGGCGCCGGTGAGCGTGACGCCGAGCTCCTTGGCAAGCGCGACGATGGCCTTGGCGGAGCCCTCGGGCCCGTTGAACATCACGAAGTAGCCGCCGCGCGGATGCGTCCAGCTGGCGATGCCCAGGTCGGCGAGGCCCTCGGAGAGCTTGCGCTCCACGAGCTCGAAGCGCGGACGGATCACCGCGGCGTGCTTCTTCATATGCGCGCGCACGCCCGCGGCGTCCTTCAGGAAGGCCACGTGCGCGAACTGCGAGATCTTCTCGGGGCACACGCGCATGGCGGCGAAGTGGCTGCGGATGTCGGCCATGTTGGCCGGGCTCGCGGCCACGAATGCCATGCCCGAGCCGGGGAAGGTGACCTTGGCGGTGGAGGCGAACTCGTACACGAGGTCGTCGTTGCCCGTCTCGGCGAGCGCGTCGAAGATGTTCAGGAGCTGGTCGCCCTCGTCGTAGAGGTCGTGCACGATGTAGGCGTTGTCCCAGAAGATGCGGAAGTCGGGTGCGGCGGGCTTTAGGGCGGCGAAGCGGCGGACCGTCTCGTCGGAGTAGGTGTAGCCCTGGGGGTTGGAGTACTTGGGCACGCACCAGATGCCCTTGACCTGCGGATCTGTTTGCACGAGGCGCTCGACCATGTCCATGTCGGGGCCGTCGGGCGTCATGGGCACGGGGATGTTCTCGATGCCGTAGTGGGCGGTCACGCCGAAGTGGCGGTCGTAGCCGGGAGACGGGCAGAGGAACTTGACGGTGCCCTGGCGGCACCAGGGCTCGTTGCCGCACACGCCGAGCGCGTAGGCGTGCGCCACGAGGTCGTGCATGAGGTTCAGGCTGGAGGAGCCGTTCACGATGACGTTGGCGGCATCGACGCCCAGAATCTCGGCGGCGAGCTTGCGCGCCGAGGGCAGGCCGTCGGGCGCGAAGTAGTTCTCGACGAGCACGTTGCCGTCGGTGAGGTCGGTCTCGCTGGTGAGCAGGTCGAGCATGGGCTTGGAGAGGGCGGTCTGCTCGGGGCTGGGCTTGCCGCGCGCCATGTCGAGCTTGAGGTTCTTGGCACGAAGCTCGTCCGCCTCGGCCTCGAGCTGGGCGAGGGTCTGATCGAGCTGGGCGTCGGTCATGTTGTGGTATGCAGAGGCCATGGTGTCTCCTTGCCGCGCTGGGTTGCCTTTGCCTTGAAGTATAGCCGCTGGCAGCGGGCGCGCGGTGCTAGTATAAGGGCATGAAAAACATTGATAACACGCCCGTGCGCCCGAGCGGCCGCTCCGATGAGTACGGCGAGCTGCAGAAGCTCGTCGATGCGCTCTATGCCGTGAATCCCTCCAAAGCCGTTGCCCGTCTCGATGTGGTGGTGCTTGCCGAGACGTTCGATCTCTGCGCCGACCTCATGGATGTGGTGGAGTCTCTGCCTTCGGGCAGCTACAAGCGCTATAGGCTCTGCGACCAGCTCAATTCCATCATCACCGCGCGCGGCCTGGGCTTTGTCTACGGCACCGTCGAGTAATTTCCTGCAAAAGGGGGTACTCCCCTTTTGCAGAATTATGCAATAGGGGGTACTCCCCTTTTGCAGAATTTAGACGCGGAAGAGGTAGCCCACGCCACGGATGGTGACGATGTGCGAGGCCACCAGCGGGCCCACCTTGGAGCGCACGCGACGGATGTGCACGTCGACCGTGCGGGTGCCGCCGCAATACTCGAAGCCCCACACGCGGTGCAGCAGCGTCTCGCGCGAGTACGCGCGGCCGGGGTGCGTGGCCAAGAACGACAGCAGCGAGTACTCCATGAGCGTGAGGTCGACGGGCGCATCATCGATGCTCACCTGGTAGGTGGCCAGGTTGATGGTCATGTTGTCGATGGTGACGATGTCGTCGGGCGCGCTCTCCTCGCCCGGCCACAGCAGCAGCGAGCAGCGCACCTCGAACTCGGCCTCGCCGGCCGTGGAGAGGATGAAATCGTTGCGTCCCTGCACGGGCATGCGCAGCGACGAGAGCTTGTCGGGATCGATGACGGCGAGCATGGGGATATAGCCGTTCTCGGCCACGAAGGCGTCGACAGCGTTGAGCGTTTGCTGCGGGAGGCCCTCGGAATCGAGAATGACCAGGTCGAACTCGTGCCCGGAGTTAAGGGCCTGGGAAAGCGTGTCGTGCGTAGCCAAGGCGATGGAGACGTCGATGGAGTGACCGAGCGCACGCATGCGATCGTGGAGGCGCGTGGTGCTCGAGACGAGCAATATGGTTTTGTGGTGCGCCATCAATCTCACCAGCCTTTGATATCTAACCGATAGTTAAAGATACCACAAGGCGGGTACATAAGTCATTTACACATAACCAAGCCACATCTTCAGACCAGCGATGATGAAGAGATGGACGGGATAGAAGGCGTAGAACGCCGCCTTGAGCGCAGGCGTGCTCGCAAATCCCCGCTCACCGTTATAGAGCGCCATGAGCGCATACGCGGGCAGGGTGCGCAGATCTCGGTATTCGATGAGAATACCCGCCGCCGCGCGCAGGCATGCGTGGCTGCGCAGCACGTAGAGCGCGAGGATGAGCCCCACGCCCACCACGCCGTAGTCGGCATGCGCCACCGCGGCGATGCCGAGCGACGGGAGCGCGCAGGCAATCTGGAGCGCGGGGTTGCCTTTAAAGTGCTCCGCCCCGCAGAGGGCGACGTATCCCAGAAGCAGCGTCACCATGACGCTCTGGCTCGACCAGTCGAGCAGCGCGCCCGTGTGCTCGAGATCCCACGCGAGCTCGGAGATCACGGCGCTTGCGGCGAGGCGCGCTCCGTAGCGAAGGCGGTCGTGTGTGTGGACGGCACCCTCTACCAGCAAAAAGCAGAAGATCGGCATGGCGATGCGCCCTACCCCGCGGCAGAGCGCGTAGGCGCTCAACGGCGCGACGGCGAAGGGCAGCATGACCGTGGGCTCCATGAAGTGGGGCACCATGAAGCGAAGCAGGTGGAGCGCCACATGGTCGACGAGCATGGTGGCGCACGCGATAAGCTTGAGCGCGCTGCCCGAAAGCACGCGCGCTCTGGTAGGGATGATGTTGGGCCCTTGGGGCAGCAGCTCGGTGTCCATGCTCCCAGTCTACTCGATGCTGCCGAGGAACTGCGCGGTGCGCTCGTTGTCGGGGTGGTCGAAGACCTTCTCGGGCTTGCCCTGCTCAACCACCACGCCGCCCTCCATGAAGACCACGCGGTCGGCCACGTCGCGCGCGAAGCCCATCTCGTGGGTCACGACGATCATGGTCATGCCGGAGTTGAGCGCGAGGTCGCGCATGACGTCGAGGACGCCGCGCACGAGCTCGGGGTCGAGCGCCGAGGTGGGCTCGTCGAAGAGCAGCACGTTGGGGTGCATGGCGATGGCGCGGGCGATGGCGACGCGCTGCTGCTGGCCGCCCGAGAGCTGCGGCGGCTTGTAGTCCGCACGGTCGAGCAGACCCACGCGGTCGAGCTGCAGAAGGGCTTCCTTCTCGGCCTCGGCCTTGCTTTTCTTGAGCACCTTGACCTGGCCGATCATGACGTTCTCCTTGGCCGTGAGGTGCGGGAAGAGGTTGAAGCCCTGGAACACCATGCCCACGTCGCGACGAAGCTTGTTGACGGCAGAGGTGCTCTTGCCGGTGATCTCCTCGTCCTCGATGAGGATGTGGCCCGAGGTGGGCGTCTCGAGCAGGT
>CAMNAH010000056.1 GCA_946530775.1 uncultured Coriobacteriales bacterium | reverse complement strand
GGTCGCTCGTGTCGTAGTCGGTCGAGACGGTCTCGGGGTTGCAGTTGACCATGACGGTCTCGAAGCCCTTGGCCGCAAGCGCGTAGGCCGCGTGACAGCAGCAGTAGTCGAACTCGATGCCCTGGCCGATGCGGTTGGGGCCGGCGGAGAGGATCACCACGCGGGGCTTGTCGGCCTCATGCCACTCGGTCGCACCGCCGCGCTCGTAGGCAAGGTAGTGATAGCCGCCGCGGCCGGGTGCGGCGCCCGCGCAGGTATCGACCGTCTTCACGAGCGGACGCACGCCCAGCACGCCGCGCACCGCACGCACCACGTCCTCGGTGCTGCCGGTGAGGTGCGCGATCTGCGCATCCGAGAAGCCCAGCTGCTTGGCGGCGAGCATGTGCTCGGCATCGAGGCCGGAAAGCCCGCGCGCGGCGATGGCGCGCTCCGCCTTGACGATGTCGGCGATGCGGTTGAGGAACCACGGGTCGATCTTGGTAGCCTCGTTCACGCGCGCGACGCTCCAGCCGCGGCGCAGTGCCTCGGCCACATAGAGGATGCGGTCGGGCGTGGGCGTTGCCACGAGCTCGTCGAAGCGCTCCTCGTCATAGCTGTCGGTGCCGTCGCCGCCCAGACCGGCGTAGCCCTGCTCGAGCGAGCGCATGGCCTTCTGCATGGCCTCCTCGAAGGTGGCGCCGATGCTCATGACCTCGCCCACCGCCTTCATGCGCGTGGTGAGGGTGGCGTCGGTGCCCTTGAACTTCTCGAAGGCGAAGCGCGGCACCTTCACCACCACGTAGTCGATGGTGGGATCGGCGTTCATGGTGCGGCCTGCCACCAGGTCGTTCTCGAGCTCGTCGAGCGTGTAGCCCACGGCGAGCAGCGCCGAGACCTTCGCGATGGGGAATCCCGTGGCCTTGCTCGCCAGCGCGGAGCTGCGCGAGACGCGCGGGTTCATCTCGATCACGATCACGCGGCCGTCCTCGGGGTTCACGGCGAACTGCACGTTGGAACCGCCTGCGGCCACGCCCACGCGGTCCATGATCTTGAGCGAGATCTCGCGGAGATTGGCGATCTCGCGGTCGGTCAGGCTCATCGCAGGCGCCACGGTGATGGAGTCGCCCGTGTGCACGCCCATGGGGTCGAGGTTCTCGATGGAGCAGATGCAGATGCCGTTGCCCGCGCTGTCGCGCATGACCTCGTATTCGATCTCCTTCCAGCCCTCGACGCTCTGCTCGACGAGCACCTCGCCGTTGGCCGAGAGGGCCAGGCCCTCGGCCGCGATATGCAGCAGGTCATCGTGCGTGTAGGCCATGCCGCCGCCGGCGCCGCCCAGCGTGAACGCGGGGCGCAGCACCACGGGATAGCCCAGCTCGTCCGCGATGCGCTCGCAGTCCTCGATGCTGTGCGCGATGCCCGAGCGCGCGACCTCGAGGCCGATGTCGCGCATGGCCTCGGCGAAGAGCTCGCGGTCCTCGCCGCACTCGATCGATGCGACGTTGCAGCCGATGACCTCGACGCCGTACTTTTCGAGCACGCCGGCCTTGCCGAGCGCCACCGCGCAGTTGAGGCCGTTCTGCCCGCCCATGTTGGGCAGCAGCGCGTCCGGGCGCTCCTTCTCGATGACGCGGGTCACGCTCTCCACGGTGATGGGCTCGATATAGGTGCGATCGGCGGTCTCGGGGTCGGTCATGATGGTCGCGGGGTTTGAGTTCACGAGCACCACCTCGTAGCCGGCGCCGCGCAGCGCCTTGCAGGCCTGCGTGCCGGAATAGTCGAACTCGCAGGCCTGGCCGATGACGATGGGGCCGGAGCCGATGATGAGGATTTTCTTGATGTCGGTGCGCTTAGGCATTGGCCTCACCGCCCTTCGCGGGCTCACCGCTTGCAACGGTCGAGATGGTTGCGTTCATGGGAGCCTTCCCACGCAGATGCGACACGAGCGCACGCACGTCGATGTCCTCGATGCCCACGACTCCCTGCTCGGCAAGGTAGTCGGGCAGGCTCTTCTCGCATTGCCAGCTCGAGGGGGTGTAGATCATGTCGTGCACCACCACGCCGGCCGCGCAGGCATGCGCGGGTGCATCGGCGTTGATGCCGAAGTTTCCCACCTGCGGATACGTGAAAGCGACGATGGTGCCGTCGTTGGCGTCGCTCCCAAGCGCCGCCTGATACCCAAAGATGTCCGTATCGAAGCAGATGTGGCCGGAAGCCTCGCCCTCCGCGCCGCATGAGCGGCCGCGGAAGACCGTGCCATCCTCCAGAACCAGGATGGCCTCGGGGCGGGCCATCTCGTCGACCAGCAGATTCATGTGCATTCCTCTCTTCCTGCCCGCACACCGTGCACCTACGAAAAAAGCACCCATCCCTATGCGGGAGGATGCTCCGATGGCATGCAGCGTATGTGCTCTGGGCGCCTTGTCGGTCTCTCCGTACCGCTCTTAAAGGTCGTATTCAGAATAGCGCATATTTGCTATCGCTTAATCATGTTAACGAATAGGTTACAATGCCTGCTCAATTGTTGGCGATGAACCCTCCGAAGAAATCGGAGAGCTCGTCGCGCGAGGCGTCGGGGAATCCGTTGCCCGACCCGAGCGTCCATTCCCCGTTGATCTTGAACAGCGTGAGCGCAGGCGTGAGGTAGCTTCCGGTTTCCATGCCGCTGCCCTTCGATCCGCTCACCGTGTAGCGCACCGTCAGGATCACCATGCCCTCGAGGTTGTAGGCATCGCGCTTATCTTCGGGAAGATACGTCCGCAGCTGCTCCCCCACCTGCGCGACAACCTCGGGATCGTAGGTCTGCACGTCGAGGATCTCGTACGAGATCACGAAATCATCGCCGTACTTGGCCGACAGGTCCCCGCGCAGGTCGTCCAGCGCGCCTTGGTAGAGATCGCGGTAGAAGCCCATGAGCTCGTCGAGCGTCTTGGGCTCGTTCACAAGCGGGTTGAGCATATCGAGCACGCCCTCCACCGCCGAGAGATCCATCAACGACATGAGGTCATCTGCGCTTCCCGCCTGAAGCACATCGACGAAGGCGTCGGCAGTCGCCTGCCAGCCCGCCATCTCCTCCTCGCCGGAGAGGTCGGCCGCCTCCGTCTGCTCGTCGATCTGCGGGATATACGACATGAGGCTCATGTAGATGAAGTCGCCCACATCCGAGGTGCCGGTGAGCAGCGGGAAGTAGGGCTGCCTCAGCATGTCGGTCTCGCCGGAGACGTCCTCGAATGCGAGCATGCGCACGTCCGACGGCTCGATCTGGTACGCGATTTCGACCGATTCTCCCGTCGACGGGTCGCGCACGGTCATCGTGTCGAAGTCATCCGAGAGGTACATGTCGATGAGGCGCGCGCTGCCCGCAGGCTTAACCGGCTTGCCGTCCACGTCGTAGTAGGCAGCCGTCTCGATCTCGCCCGCGTCGTCGTAGGCGACCTCCATCACCGCGAAGCCCCAGACCGTGTTGACGGGCTCGCCGTTCTGGTCGAAGTAGCTCCGGCGGATCTCCTGGCCGAGCGCGTTGCGCTCGAAGGTCACGCTCGCGAACCCGCCACGCTGCATGAACGGCTCGCCATCGGGACCGAGGTAGGTGCGCCGCGACTCCTGTCCGTTCTCGTACTCGGATGTCCAACCCGAGAAGAAATCCTTCATGAGCATGCGCGGCTCGCCGTCCACACCGTAGTAGCGCGCCGAGGTCTGCTGCCCGTTCTCATCGTAGGTGCTCTCGATACGCGACACCTGGAACACGCGGTCGGCGATGGGCTCGTCGTTCTTCCCGAACACCGCCTCCGAGGTCTTGTACACGAAGTCCTGGAACGAGGCCGTGTAGTGGAGCAGCGTCGTCCCCGTCTTGTCGTAGTATGTGGCATCGGTCACATGCCGGAAGTCGTTCATCTCGCGCCGGTAGCCGCTGTATCCTGCGGGCAGATCGACGGGATTGCCCTCGGCATCGAAATAATCCATGCCGATGAGCTCGCCGTTCTCGGCATAGGTGCGCGTCGCGATGGCGAAGCCCTCGGAGTGGACCACGGGGTTGCCTGCGGTGTCGAGCGCCGTGGTCTTGATGCGCTTGCCGGCATCGTTGTACTCGACCAGAAGCGATGCGTAGCCATCCCCGGTCATCACGGGGTTCCCCGCCGTATCGTAGAAATCGCGGCGCACCTCGAGCCCGCGCTCGTCGTATTCGATCTTGTAATGGTTGCCCACCTGAGAGCCGTCGGGAGCGACCCTAAGACGTTCCACCACGTTGCCGCGATAGTCGCGCGCGGTATAGTCCGCAAAGCAACCGCTGTTCAGGCCATATGTCGCAGTTCCAGTGCTGTCGTAGTAGGCAGACGAGAAGAGCCTGCCGTAGCCGTCGTAGGTGAAGACCGTGATCGCCTCGTACGATTCGACGAGCTGGCCGTCATCCTTGAAGTAGCGTACCCGCGTAGTGCGTCCGACCTCGTCGTAGACGTACTCGCGCATGGCGACCCCGCCGTCGCCTATGGGTTCGCCGTCCTCGGCGATATAGGTTGCGGTCACCATGTTGCCCGCTTCGTCATACGTGTACTCGATCGCCGCATACGGGCGGTCTCCTGCAAAGGCTCCGCCCTGCAACCGCGTCATGCCCGTGGTAAGGTTGCCCGCCGTATCGTAGTAGCTCGTCGAGGTGAGCAGTCCACGATCGTCATAGGTGTTCTCGAGACGGGCGTACATGCCGGGTACGGTCACGGGGTTGCCGAACCTATCCTCGTAGCTGGTCGATGTGACCTGGCCCCCGCCGTTGTAGGTGCGCTTCTGCTTGGCCCAGTATCCGTTGAAAGGTATGGGCTTGCCGTTCGTGCCGAAGAGGTCGATCTCGGAGAGGTTGCCGCGGTCATCGTAGGAGAAGGCCATCTTGTGGTACATCTCCTCGTGGTAGACCGGCTGCCCATCTATGCCGTAGACCGCTATCTCCAGCGGCCTACCTGCACGGTCGGTCGAGATGGTCTTCTTGAAATAGCCCTGCGCGGTGATGATGGGGCTTCCGTTCGCGCCGTAGTTGGTCTCCTCCACGAGGAAACCCTGGTCGTTGTAGACGCGGTCGACCACCGCGGCGTACGTCTCCGAGGGCATGGGCGTGTCCTCGGTGCTGAAGTAGCGCGTCTCGACTGCGTTGCCGTTGGCGTCGCGGTCCCACTCGATCTTGGCGTAGCCATCCGCATGCAGCGTGGGCGTGCCCTCATGGTTGAAATAGGCTGCCGAGATGCAGTCGCCGCGATCGTTGTAGGCATATTCGCCCGTATGGTACTCGGCATCGCAGTAGAGCGGCTCGCCCTCTGGCCCGAAGAACTCCTCGCGAACCATATTGCCGCTGCCGTCGTAGGTGCGCTCCGCCCTGCTGTAGCCGTCCGCGCACACGACCTCCTCCCCCTCGGGAGAGAAATACGTGGCGGTGACGAGCTCTCCCTTGGACGAGTAGTCGTAGGTGACGTAGGAGTACCACTCGGTGCCGTAGACCGCGTTGCCGTCCACGCCGACGAAGGTCTCGCGCACGAGGCGCCCGCCCTCGTCGTAGAGGTAGTCGATTCCCGCCACGCCGTTCTGGTTGGCCGCAACCTCGCGCTCGCTGTTGAGGTACCGCATGCCGGTAATGCGGCCCTCTCCGTCATACGTGTAGGCCTCGCCCGCCACGCCCGTCTCGTCGATCACGTAGTTCACGCCCGACATATACATGCGGCGCGTCATGAAGCCGTTGTCGTCGAAGGTGAGGTCATACCGGTCGATCTTCATACGGATGGGGATGCCGTAGTCGTCGGTCTGCGTGGTGGGATACACCTGATCGCTCGTGTACTCGTTTTCCTGGAAAGTCGCATATCCCATATCGGTGGTATAGGCGTAGGCCATCTGCACGATGCCGTTGCGGTCGCGGAACTCCACCGTGTCGGGCTTCCAGTTGGGACGGCATTGGTAGACGGCGATCATGGGCGCATCCACGCGTGCGCTCGCCACCTCCTCGATCGGCGTGAGGGCCGCATTGACATGCTCGAGGGTGATGCGGTGCGAAGCCTGGGTGGTGGTGATGACGTAGTGGTCGCTCGACGACGCGTATTCCGAGCCTGCAAGCTCCTCGATGCCCTGCGGGATACCGTTGACCATCACGTAGTCCGCGAAGTGCTTCTCGTGGGGCAGGAAGTAGCCCCATGCCCACACGCCCGCAGCAACCGCCGCAGCTGAGAGGCCGGCGATGCCGGCGCTGATGAGGCGCTTGCGCTTGGCATCGTGGTCGAAGATCTCGCTGAAGTTCTCGATGCCGAGGATCGCCGAGACGAGCTTGAGGAAGGTCTTCCGGTCGGTCTTGGCCCCGGCGCTGAAATCGTAGTAGATATCGTCCTTCTTCATCCACTCGCGCACGAGAGGATGGAAGCAGTCGCCCTCCACGGGATCGCCGTCGACGATCACGGCGAGGATGTCATCCTGCCTGCCCTGGCTCAGCATGTAGGCGATCTCGAAGCCCACGAAGCCCGTGAGGTCGGCGTTGGCCATCCAATCCTCGTAGGTCCAGCCCTCGATGAGCGAGGGATCGGCCTTCCAGTCGAATGCCGGGTTATACACGCCGGCGCTCGCACGCGAGCAGAGCAGGACCATCTTGTCGGAGTTGTCGAGCTTGGTGCGCATCTCCTTCTGCAGGTCCTTGGAGGCGAACTCGTATTGGTCGATGCAGATGGGCTTGACGTATTTGCGCGCGATATCGTACTTCTTGCGGATCTTCGACCCGATGGGGTAATGCTCGAGTTTCTTGAGCAGCCACTCCGCGAACGCATGGTCCGTGGAGCGGTGCGAGATGAACGCCATGTAGTGTCTGTAGTCTCTCATGTCTCGATTATAGGGCGGCGTATCCGAACACGGAGCGACTCGCATGAATCATCGATGACCGCAATTTCGTAACTGGTTCAATTGTTACGAGACATTTAAGGGGATTGCGCATGCCAAGCGCCGCTGGCATACTCTCCTCAAGCCCTATCCGTTTGGAAGGAACGCCATGACCAAGAGCTTCTACATGTGTGCTCGCGCTGCGCTCGTGCGCGGCAATGGTCGATGGCAGCTCGGCAAGGCCTAACTCGGATCATTCGGGGCTTTTGCCGTTGCGCGCAGGATAAGTCTCCGGGTGACCGGGGGCTTTTTTCTTGCCGTGGGGCTCTCCTTTTATAACAACCCACAGCATCCACCTATTTCGTGAGCGCGCACGCGTATGCCCATCTGTTTTCGTATGAAAGGATCCGACCATGACCGAGAAGAACCCGTACCGTATCTACCTCAAGGAAGACCAGATCCCCACCAGCTACTACAACCTGCGCGCCGACATGCCCGTGAAGCCCGGGCGCATGCTCTTGCCCAACGGCGTGCCCGCCGAGGTGGCGCACATCGCGCCGGTCTTCGCCGAGGAGCTCTGCCGCCAGGAGCTCGACGACGACAC
>CAMNAH010000055.1 GCA_946530775.1 uncultured Coriobacteriales bacterium | reverse complement strand
GCCTGGCCGGCCTCGAAGCAGCACTGGCCGAAGAGGGCCGCCTGCTGGTCGCCCGCAACGCCTGCGATGGGGATGCCGGCGGGAAGGCCGGGATAGCTCGTCTCGCCGAAGGAGCCGCTCGACGGCCTCACCTCGGGAAGCATGCTCGCAGGCACGCCGAAGAGCTCGAGCAGCCAGGGATCCCAGCAACCCTCGTGGATGTTGTAGAGCATGGTGCGGCTTGCGTTGGTCACGTCGGTGGCATGCACCAGTCCGCCCGTGAGCACCCAGATGAGGTAGGTGTCGACGGTGCCGAAGAGCAGCTCGCCGGCCTCGGCCTTCTCGCGTGCGCCGGGCACGTTGTCGAGCAGCCAGCGGATTTTCGACGCCGAGAAGTACGCATCGGGCATGAGGCCCGTGCGGGCGCGTACCTGATCGGCAACCTCGGGATCGCCGCAGAGCTCCTCGACAAGCTCGGCCGTGCGGCGGCATTGCCACACGATGGCGTTGGCGATGGGCATGCCGGTGGCGGGGTCCCACACGATGGTGGTCTCACGCTGGTTGTCGATGCCGATGGCAACGATGTCCTGCTCCGAGAGCCCGTGGCGGGCGATAAGCTCGGTGAGCGAGCCCAGCTGGGAGTTCAGGATGTCGTGCGGGTTGTGCTCGACCCAGCCCGGCTTGGGATAGATCTGCTCGAACTCGCGCTGCACCACGTCGACCATCTGGCCGGCGTGGTTCACGAGGATTGCGCGCGACGAGGTGGTTCCCTGGTCGAGCGCGATGACGTACTTCTCGCTCATAGACGCTCCTCCAGCCAGTTGGCGACATCCTCCATCACGCGGCTGCGCTCGTCCTCGTTGAGGATCTCGTGGCGCATGTGCTCGTAGATGATGCAGTAGGCATCCTTGGAGCCAGCGTCGCGGGCCATCTGATAGGCCGTGCGCACGCCCTCGCCCATGTTGCCCACGGGGTCGCCGTCGCCCGCGATGAACAACAGCGGCAGCTCCTTGGGCGTGCGGTCGAAGCACGCCGGCGTGCAGACCTCGCCGGTGAGCGCGGTGACGGTGGCGTAGCCGCCCGCGGAGAAGGAGAAGCCGCAAAGCGGGTCGGCGGCATAGCGCTCGACGTTCTCCTTGTTGTAGGAGAGCCAGTCGAGCGGGGTGGCCGCATCCTTGATGGCCTTCGAGTAGGCTCCCACGCCCATGCCGTCGAGCAGGCCGGAGACGGCATCGGCACCCTTGAAGCGGGCGATGAGGTGGCAGACCATGTTGCCGGCCTTTGAGGTCGCGGGCGGCACGTGGCCGGTGCCGCAGATGATGGCGCCGGCAAGGCCAAGACCGTGGCGCGCGATGTAGGCGCGCGTGATGAAGCTTCCGAGCGAGTGGCCGAAGAGGAAGTAGGGGAGGTCCGCCCCGAAGCGCGTCTGCGCGAGGTGGCGCAGCGTGTCGACATCGGCTACGAGAACCTCGGGACCGTTGTGCTCGGGCAGGCAGCCGTACCTGCCGTCGGTCACGCTGGCGCCATGGCCGATCTGGTTGTGGCCGCATACCGCGAATCCACGCGCGGCGAGGAAACGCGCGAACTCGTCGTAGCGCTCGATATGCTCGGCCATGCCGTGCGTGATCTGCACGACGGCCTTGGGCTCGCCCTCGGGGAGCCAAACCCATCCCTTGATGGTGGTCTTGGTGTCTGCGCTTGCGAACTCGATGGGTTCGCGGACAATGTCTGCCATGGCAGTCCTTTCATACGGGTACCCGTCAAGTATCCCAGTTGGAGAGGGGCGTATGGGGCTGCAACCCGCCCTTTTGCATAAACGGTAGGGACGTTTCCGCCGCGCGGCTGAGCACTGGCCGACATCTGTAAGGCTTTAATTGTGAATTGAACCTCCCGCAGGTATAATTCAAAAGATTATGCGTACGGAAACGGTGCAGCTCGCGCACATGCGGCGCCGGTACCAGGACTATCGAGGTTTGCATGGACATCATCATCGTCGGAGCCGGCAAGATCGGATCGGCTCTGGCAAAATACCTCACTCAAGAGGGTCATAGCATCACCGTGGTGGAGCGTAGCCCCGAGCGCGTCTCGCGCCTCAGCACCACCCTCGACATCATGACGGTCTGCGCCACCGCCGACATCGATTCGCTCAAGCTTGCCGGCGCCGAGCAGGCAGACCTGCTCATCGCGGCCACCAACTCCGACGAGTCGAACATCCTGTGCTGCCTCGTGGCCCGCAAGCTCGGCGTCAAGAGCACGGTCGCGCGTGTGCGCGAGGACGGCAACTTCCGCGAGGTGCTGTTCCTCGAGAAGGAGCTCGGCCTCTCGCTCGTCATCAACCCCGAGCTCGCCTGCGCCAACGAGATCAGCCGCGTGCTGCGCTTCCCGTCGGCGACCAACGTCGATTCGTTCGCGGGCGACCGCGCCGAGCTCGTCCAGTTCAAGCTCAAGGACGATAACCCCCTCTGCGGAACCACCATCACCGATTACCACCGCAGTTTCGGCGACGGCACCCTCGTCGCAGCGGTGGTGCGCGATGGCAACGCGTTCATCCCGTCTGCCAGCTTCGTCTTCCAGGCGGGAGACAGCGTGCTCGTGGTGGGCGGTCCGCGCAAGGTCAACAGCCTCTTCAAGAAGCTCGCCATCTTCAAGCACGCGGCACGCTTCGTCATCATCGTCGGCGGCGGCCGCATCGGAACCTACCTCACGCGCGAGCTCATCGCCGCGGGTATCGACGTCACCCTCGTCGAGAGCGACCGCGCGCTTGCCGAGGAGATCAAGGACACCTTCCCCCAGATCGAGGTCCTCTGCGATGACGGCACCCAGCCTGCGGTGCTCGAGGACGCCGGCATCGAGAGCGCCGACGCCTTCGTCGCGCTCACGGGCGTCGACGAGATCAATACCATCCTTTGCAGCTACGCGCAATCCCAGGGCGTCGAGAAGGTCATCTCCAAGGTGAGCGAGGCCCACTTCGTCGACATGGCGTCCTCCTTCGGGCTCGATACGCCCATCCAGCCGCAGACCATCATCGCCGAGCAGGTGCTCCAGCATGTGCGCGGCATGGAGAACACCGCCTACGACAGCGGCGTCGAGCTGCTGCGCCGCGTGATGGACGACCAGCTCGAGGTGCTCGAGTTCGTCGCCCGCCAGGGCTCGCCGTGCCTGGGCATCCCGCTCTCCGAGCTCGAGATGCGTGACGAGACGCTGATCGCCGCCCTCATCCGCAAGGGTGCGTGCATCATCCCCAACGGAAGCAACACCATCCATGCGGGCGACCGCGTGCTCGCGGTCACCACGCGTCCCGGCATGACCTGCCTCGAGGACATCCTGAGGGGATAATGTCGCTGTGAAATCTCGTATCGTCCCCAGGATCCTCTCCCGCGTGCTTATCATCGAGGCCGGCCTGCTCTGCCTGCCCATGATCTGCGCCGGCATCTACGGCGAGTCCACCGCGCCGTTTCTGAACACCATCGTCCTGCTGCTGATCTTCTCGCTGGCGCTGGCATATCCCTCGCGCAAGGCGAGCATCCGCGGCATCCGCGCCGTCGAGGGCTTCGTCTCGGTGGGCTTCGCATGGATCCTCATGAGCCTCTTCGGGGCGCTGCCCTATATGTTCTCGGGCACCACGACAAGCTATATCGATGCCGTCTTCGAGATGGTCTCGGGCATCACCACCACGGGCGCCTCGATCCTCACCGACCTCGAGTCGCTGCCGCGCTCCATCATCTTCTGGCGCAGCTTCTCGCACTTCATCGGCGGTATGGGCGTGCTCGTGTTCATGATGGCCGTCATGCCGCTCGACGAGCAGCACTCCATGCACCTGCTGCGTGCCGAGGTGCCGGGCCCCGTGAAGGGCAAGCTCGTACCCCAGATGAGAACCACGGCGCGCATCCTCTACCGCCTCTACATCGCCATGACCGCCGCCGAGGTGCTGTTCCTGCTCATAGGCGGCATGTCGCTCTTCGATAGCCTCTGCACGGCGTTCGGCACCACCGCGACGGGCGGTTTCGGCGTGCACAACGAGAGCATGGCCTATTACAACAGCGTCTACCTCGAGATGGTGGTCGCGGTGTTCATGGTGCTCTCGGGTGTCAACTACAACCTGTACTACATGGTCATGCTGCGGAAATCCATCAAGGGTTTCAAGAGCGAGGAGCTGGCCTGGTACCTCGGGATCGTGGGTTTCTCGACTGTCTCCATCGCGGTGAGCATCGCGCATCGCGTGGGCGGGCTCAAGCAGGGCCTGCGCTTCGCGTTCTTCCAGGTGGCGTCCATCATGACCACCACGGGCTTCTCGTCCACCAACTTCGATGCATGGTCGGCGTTCCCGAAGGTTCTGCTCGTGCTGCTCATGATCATCGGCGGCTGTGCGGGCTCCACCGCCGGCGGTACCAAGGTGTCGCGCCTCATCATCATCGTCAAATCGGCGTTCACCGACCTCCGCCAGCAGGCTTCGCCCCGCTCCGTGCTGCGCATCACCCTCGATGGCGAGCGCCTTGACGCCGAGGTCATCCGCACCACGCTCATCTTCCTCATCATGTATGCGTCGCTCATCGTGCTGTCGTGCCTCGCCCTCTCCATCCAGGGCATCGACCTCATTACCACGTTCACCTCGACGATTGCATGCCTCTCCAACATAGGACCAGGCTTGGGCGCTGTGGGACCTATGGGCAACTTTGCCTTCTGGAGCCCCATCGCCAAGCTCATCCTGAGCTTCCTCATGATCGCCGGCCGTCTCGAGATCTACGCCATCATGATGCTGTTCTCGCGCCACGTGTGGAGGAGCCTCTTGAGGTAGAACGCGGCTTTCTGCAAGCTGCCGAAACGAGTACCGCAGTTTTAACCGGGCACGTTGAGCATCGAAGCCATTCCACCTGCGGAAACGCAGGCGATGTGTGTGACGTGCCGTTTGAAAAGTGCGGGATTCGTTGCAAAGTGTCCTCATGAGGGGTAAAAACGGCGCAAAAAAGCCCCGCGACTACCGTTGAGCGGAAATCGCGGGACCTAGGGTGCGTGCTGTCAGCAGAAAAACGCTATGCGATGTCGCTGCCGCAGTGCGGGCACTTGGTGGCGCCGGCCTTGACCTCCTCGAGGCAGTGCGGGCACACGGGGGCGGGCTCCTCCTCGGCGGGCTCCTCGGGCTTGTCGACGAGGGACTGCATCTTGTTGAGGGCCTTGACCATGAGGAACACGATCCAGGCGATGATCAGGAAGTTGATGATCGCGGAGATGAACGCGCCGATGTTGATCTCGGCGGCGCCGAGCTTGACCACGAGGCCGATCGACTCCTCGCCGCCGGTAATGCCGGCGATGAGCGGCTGGATGATGTCGCCCACGAGCGAGTTCACGATGGCTGTGAACGCGCCGCCGATGATGACGCCGACGGCCATATCCATGACGTTGCCCTTGGCGATGAACTGCTTGAACTCGTCCATAAACCCTTTCATTTGAAGCCCCTTTCTGTCTGGGTTCCAGATACCGTGCGGATGCCGCCGAGTTCGCGGCTTCTACTACTTTAGCGCCATTCGCCTCTGTGCGAGGTGCCGAATGACATTTTTATGACCGTGCGTTTACAGCTCGTCGGTGTCGAGGACAACCGTGAAGGGCCCGTCGTTCACGAGCTCCACGCGCATGTCGGCGCCAAAGATGCCGCGCCCCACGCGCTCGGGTCCCAGGTCGTGCTCGGCGAGCGCGCACACGTGCTCGTAGAGCTCGGTGGCAAGCGCGGCGCCAGCGGCATCGGTGAACGAGGGACGGTTGCCGTGGCGGCAGTTCGCGAAGAGCGTGAACTGCGAGATGATGAGCACGCTGCCGCCCACATCGGTGAGCGAGCGGTTGGTCTTGCCCGCCTCGTCGGCGAAGATGCGCATGTTGAAGATCTTGCGCCAGAGCTTCTCGGCGGTCTCTCTGGTGTCGGCATGGCCAACGCCCAGCAGGATGAGGTAGCCGGTCCCGCAGGAGCCGACCACCTCGCCTTCGACTTCGACCGATGCGCGCTCGACGCGCTGGATGACGGCGCGCACGCTATGCCCTCAGGCGGTAGATCGCGCTGAACTTCTCCTTGAGGTAGTCGCAGAAGTAATGCGCCGAGAAGGGCTCGCCGCAGGCGGCCTGGATAAGCTCCGCGGGGTCCTTGGAGCGGCCGTGGCGCCAGATGTTGTGGCTGAGCCAGGCGCGGATGGGTGCGAGGTCGCCCGCCGCGCAGGCGCCGTCGAAGTCCACGCCGTCGGCGATCATGTGCGCTTTGAGCTGCGCGCCGTAGGCGCTGCCGAGCGCATAGGTGGGGAAGTAGCCGAAGAGGCCCTCCGCCCAGTGCACGTCCTGCAGCGGGCCGCGCGTGTAGTCGGGTACATCGAGGCCCAGATAGCTCTTGTACTTGTCGCGCCAGAGGCCGGGCACGTCGGCGGCCTTTGCCTCGCCCGAGAAGAGCAGCTGCTCGATCTCGTAGCGCACCAAGATGTGCAGCGGATAGGTGAGCTCGTCGGCCTCGGTGCGGATGAAGCCGGGCTCGGCGCGGTTCACGGCGATATAGAGCTGGTTGGGCGTGACGCGGCCCAGAGGACCGGGGAAGTGCTCCTTCATGAGGTTCAGCAGCGGTCGCGCGAAGGCCTTGGAGCGGCCCACGTAGTTCTCGAAGAAGCGGGACTGCGCCTCGTGCATGCCGCTCGAGGTGCCTCCGCAGAGGCTCGTGCGGTTGAAGCGCTCGTCCACGTTCTGCTCGTAGAGGGCATGCCCGCCCTCGTGGAGGATGGAGTAGACGTTGGAGATAACATCGTCCTCATGCACGTGGCCGGTCACGATGACGAAGTTGCGCCCCGGGCCGCCCGTGAAGGGGTGCTCGGTCGCCCCGACCCACAGACGGTCGGTATCGAGGCCCTCGAGCTTCACGAGGTCGTGCGCGAGCGCCCACTGGCGGCTCTCGCCGAAGACGCCCTCGATCTTCTCCTCAGGCTGTCCGGCGGCCACCACATCTGCGAGCAGCGGCACCACGGTCTCCTTGAGCTCGGCGAAGAAGGCGTCGTAGAAGGCGCGGTCGGTGCCGTGCTCGAACTCGTCGAGCCACACATCGTAGGGGTCCTTCTCGGTGCTCTTGTAGCCGGCGATGCGCACCTGCGCCTCGACGATACGGTCGAGGTAGGGCTCGAAGCTTGCCCAGTCGTTGGCAAGCTTGGCCTTGTGCCACACGGCGCTCGACTCGTTCTGGAGCTTGCCCAGCGCGACCTGCTCCTCAACGGGAACATCGAGGAGCTGTGCGCGGTCGCGCTTCAGGATCTTGACCTGGGCGGCCTGCTTTGCGTTGAGCACGGCGGGGTTGGCCTCGAGGCGGGCGAGGAAGGCGCCCACCTCGGGCGCGCAGAGGGCCTCCTGGCTCTTCTGCATGAGGTAGCCCATCGCCTCGCCGCGATCGTCCACGGCGGCATCGGGGTCGATGACCTCAGCCAGGCTCGAGATCTCGCCGAGCGCGTAGCCCA
>CAMNAH010000054.1 GCA_946530775.1 uncultured Coriobacteriales bacterium | reverse complement strand
CACCGAGCCGTGCGATGGCATGGCGGATGTCGTGCATGCGCGCATTGACGGCGGCGACCGTCTCTCGGCTCTGCGCATATTGGCGCTCCTGCTCGGAGAGAACCGCCTGCAACGTGTCGCGCTCTGCCTGCGTGCGCCTGGTCACCAGCAGCTGGAACTCCATGGTGAGCGTGAAGATGCAGGCAAGGCCGTGGAAGATGCGCAGAAACACCATGGCGCCCACGGCGATGCCCTGCTCGACGAGCCACTTGATGACCAGGTCGAACCCTATGATCACGAGGATCACGACGGCCATCATCGCGATCATCGAACGGTCCTCGATGCGCTCGAGCCCATCGCGTCGGAGATACCGCGTGATGAGCAGATAGGCGGCAAGATAGACGGCTGCGGTGCAGAGCGCGGAGATGCCCAGACGCTCGGGGGAGTTGAACGTCTCGGAACGAGGGCTCGCACCTCCCATGAGCGCCCACACGAGCTCCACGGTCCCCGATGCGAGGTTTTGCACGGTATAGCCCGCCGAACAGCAGAACAGCGCTGTCCAGATGTTCGTATCGTAGACGGCGAGCACCGCCCCCACGAATGCGATGAGCAGCAGCGAGAAGGTCAGGAGCTGGCCTACGAAAAACCAAGCGCCCGACATCGCGGAAGAGGGGAGAAGCACGGCAACGGCAAGCAGGAGGTAGACCGCCAACATGCCGATGAGCGATGCCGGGATGCGGATCCTCGCATCATCGCGCAGGGGAAGCGGCGCGGTGACGAGTAGGATGCCCAGCACTATGCGGCCTATGGAAAGCGCCATGACGAACAGCGCATATGCCGCCGAGAGGAAGGACATCACACGCTCCTGCCCACATAGGCGTTGAGCATCTCGAGCGCCTCCTTGCGGCATCCGCGGCTGTAGAAGAGCTCCTCGCCGGTCGAGAGCATAACCGAGCCTTGCCTGATCAGCCTCACGTGGGCCATGTTGATAAGGCAGCTCGACGAGATGCGTGCGAAGTCGGCGCCCAGTCCTTCAGCCGCAGCCTTGATCGAACCGCGCAGGCGCAGGGGCTCCGCAAGGCCGTCGACGTGGTAGTAGAGGTCGTGGCGCAGAATGTCCACATAGACGATATCGCGGACCGCGATCACTCGGGAGCCGTCCGCCGTGGGAAGGGTGACCGTTGCGCCCGTGCGCTTGCGCAGCTGGCGCATGGCGCGATCCATGCGCAGTTCGAAATCGTCATACGAGACGGGCTTCACGATGAAGTCGAGCGCATCGACGGCATAGCCGTGCACGGCGTATTGCGCGAGGTTGGTGACGAAGATCAAAAGCGTCTCCTCGTCGCGCTCCCGAAGCGCCTCCGCTGCCTCCATGCCGTTCATGCCCGGCATATCGATGTCCATGAAGATGAGGTCTGCCGAAGGCTGCTTGGCATCGAATTCCACCGCGCTCGCCATGACCTCGACGGCGAACTGCTCGTCATGCTCGCCGCTGTAACGGGCGAGCTGCGCACGGAGGTTATCCGACTCCGCGGGCGTGTCCTCGACGATGAGAATCCGGTACATAAGGCGTTTCTCCGCAACCGATTACGTCATGGCGCCCTGCAGGATAAGTCAAAGGCGCCGTTTCGAACCACTGTATCAAATACCATCGCGCGTGAGGAGTAGCAAATGCCCGGCATGATGTCGGGCGATACGGGAAGGAAGATAGCATGGCAAAAGACCCCAACAAGCCGGTGAGGCGCCCGAGCAGGATCCTGCTCTGGCTGCTCTCGATCATCATGATTCCGTTCGTGGCCGTCCTCGTGCTCACGACCACGGTTGCGCGACCCTACTTCGCCATGGTGAACGGCATCATCGCCCCCAACCTCTCCACCGAGGAGAACCGCGCGGAGCCGCGCGCCATGACCCAAGAGGTCGAGAGCGAGGCCATCGTGATGCTCGAGAACAACGGCACGCTGCCGCTTGCTCCGGGCTCCAAGATCAACGTCTTCGGCGTTGGCGTCGAGCAGTTCACCTACGGCGGCACCGGCTCCGGCGCCGCCGATGAGAGCGTCAACACGAGCCTCATGCAGGGCCTGCGCAACGCGGGCTTCGAGGTCAACGAGGACCTCGCCGCTTGGTACAAGGAGAACACGCCCGAGAAGATCGATATGGGCATGGTCGGCACCGACTGGAACCTCTACGAGATTCCGCAGTCCACCTATCCCGCCGACCTGCTCGCCGGCGCGAAAGACTTCTCCGACACGGCCGTCGTCGTGATCACCCGCCGCTCCGGCGAGGGCGCGGACCTGCCCATGGACATGGCCGCCTATGAGGGTTCCGAGGCCGGTCGCTCCTACCTCGAGCTCACGCCCGACGAGGAGGACCTGCTCGCTATGGCCAAGGCCGACTACGACAACGTCATCGTGCTCATCAACGCCGCCAACGCCATGGAGCTCGGCTTCCTCGAGGACGAGGGCATCGATGCCGCGCTCTGGGTGGGCACGCCCGGATCGACCGGCACCAACGCCATCGGAGACGTGCTCTGCGGTGCCGTGAACCCCTCCGGCCGCCTGATCGACACCTATCCGTATGCGGTCGAGTCCGCCCCCAGCTACTACGCCATGGGCGCCTTCGACTACACCAACGTGTTCTACGGCAATGCGGGCCTCGGCGGCAGCTCCGAGACCGGAGACAACCTGCCCTACCACTTCGTCGATTACGTCGAGGGCATCTACGTGGGCTATCGCTACTACGAGACCGCCGCTGCGGATGGCTACATCGACTACGACGCCACCGTGCAGTATCCCTTCGGCTACGGCATGAGCTACACCACCTTCGAGAAGACCATCGAGTCCTTCTCGGCCACCGGCGACGCCGTGACCGTGCGCGTGAACGTCACCAACACCGGCAGCGTTGCCGGCAAGGATGTCGCGCAGGTCTACGTGAACGCCCCCTACACCGCGGGCGGCATCGAGAAGGCCGAGGTCGTGCTCGCGGGCTTCGCCAAGACCAAGCTCCTCGAGCCCGGCGAGAGCCAGACCGTCGAGATCACCTTCAACAAGGAGGACATCGCCTCCTACGACTATGCGGGCATCAAGGCCGAGGGCGGCGCCTACGTGCTCGAGGCCGGCACCTACGAGGTGCGCCTGCAGAACAACAGCCACGACATGGTCGACTCCCGCACCTTCACGGTTGGCGCCGACATCATCTACAACGACGCCAACGACGGCAAGCGCTCGAGCGACCTCGTGACCGCCGTGAACCGCTTCGATGACATGAGCTACGGCGACAACCTTACCTACGTCTCCCGCGCCGACTGGGCAGGCACCATGCCCACCGAGCGCCGCGCCTCCGGCATCGAGGCCACCGACGAGCAGATCGCCATCATCACCGACGCTACCGTCGACAACCCCGACGTCGAGGACATCGTCGTGGCCAACCACGGCCTCAAGCTCGCCGATATGAAGGGCGTCGCCTACGACGATCCCAAGTGGGATGAGCTCATCGAGCAGGTCTCCGTCAACGAGATGGCCTTCCTCGTGCAGACCAGCGGTTGGATGAACGCCGCCGTGCCCAGCGTGGGCAAGCCCCATGTGATCGACTCCGACGGCCCCAACGGCGCCAACCTGGTGCTCGGCAACCTGGGCGGAAACCAGTACACCGGCCAGTCCATGCTCGGCGCCACCTGGAACACCGAGCTCGTCTTCCGCATGGGCGAGGTCTTCGGCGCCGAGGCCCACGAGATCGGCGTGGGCGGCCTCTACGCTCCCGCGTGCAACATCCACCGCAGCCCGTTCGCCGGCCGCAACTACGAGTACGTCTCCGAGGACGGCTTCCTCTCCGGCGCCATCGTCGAGGCCGAGATCCGCGGCATCCAGAGCAAGGGCGTCTACACCTACCTCAAGCACTTCGCCCTTAACGATCAGGAGACCAACCGCGACAACGGCGGCCTCGTGACCTGGGCAAACGAGCAGGCAATGCGTGAGATCTACCTCAAGCCCTTCGAGATGGGCGTGAAGCTCGGCCACACGCTCGGCATCATGAGCTCGTTCAACCGCATCGGCGCTGTGCCCGCCGCCGAGAGCTACCCGCTGCTCACCGAGGTGCTCCGCGAGGAGTGGGGCTTCCAGGGCGCCGTCATCACCGACTGCGTCATGGCAGCGACCACCATGGACTTCGACCGTGCCCTGCGTGCGGGCAACGACCTCGAGCTCTCCTTCGGCTCGCTGCCCATCTTCGCCGGCCTCGATGACTCCACGCTCAAGACGCCCGCCGGCCACCAGGCGCTGCGCCAGGCCACGAAGAACATCCTGTTCATGACCGTGAACTCCGACGCCATGGCCGTGGGCACCACGGGCCCGTATCCGCTGCAGCTTGGCCTCTACGGCATCTGCCTCGTGCCGATCGCCCTCTTCGTGTGGTACCTCGTGCGCCGTCACAAGAAGATGGTCAAGTGGCGCGCCCAGCAGGCAGCTGCGTAGGCTCTTTAGCTAGATTTCTTCCCCAAAGGCCCCGCTGGATTCGTCCGGCGGGGCCTTCTCGTGGACGAATGCCCTGCCGCTTTGTTCACGTAGATCATAGGGCGGTGCGTCGCAGGATGCCCATGACCTCGTCGATGCTCTCCTCGCACCCTCCCTTGATCCATTCGCAGATGGTTGCGGATATGCCCGCCGTGTAGTAACTCATCAGCAGATGCGAGAAACCTTCGATACGATCGGATCTTGCCATGGCCGGCCCGGAGATCCCCTTCTCGATGCGGCGCTCAAGCACAGGAGCCATCGAACTCTTGAGAACGGCTCTCAGCATATGCATGTTGCGCCTATGGTGCTCGAGCATCAATCGTACGATTTCGTCGTCGTCGATCTCATCAAACGGGATATCGCCCAGATACTCCCTGTTTTCGCGGTCGAACTCGTCGAGGATGTCGAGCAGCACGTCCTCCAGGGTGCTGTAGAGCCGGTAGAACGTCACGCGGTTCACGTGAGCACGCTGCGCGATCTGCGTCACGGTGATGGGACCGCCTGGATACTTCTCGAGCAGATCGAGATACGCCGTTTTGATGCGCTGCGCGGCAGGGGAGTCAGGCATAGTGCTCCAAACCTCTCGGATGCAACACTTGTAGCATGATTGTAGCCTATTCTTTTTGCAGGTCAGGGGCATAGAATACTATTTGGGCTTATTTCTACCGTTTTTCAGGAAGGGAAGGAAGAAGATGGCAAAAGAGATCAGCACGGCCCGCAAGGTCGGCCGCGTGATCAAGAGCATCGTCAAGGTGGTGGTGGGTCTTCTCATGGCCGCCATCATGGTGGCGATGAACTTCGTGCTGCCCAACATCGGCATGGTCACGCGCATGGGCAACAACATGCTCGGCTACAGCCAGAGCTGGAAGACCCCGGCAGGCGCCGAGGACGTGGATGCCCAGTACTACAAGAGCGACTTCACCGAGGAGGAAATCGGCGAGGCCGAGCATGCGCTCGATCTCTCGATCGCATCCGAGGGCTATGTGCTCCTCAAGAACGATGACGCTGTGATGCCGTTCGAGCCCGGCACCACGTTCTCGTTCTTCTCGGAGAACGTCAAGAACCTCACGGCGACCCAGTCCGTCATGACCCAGTTCACGGGTGCCTCCGGCGACCAGAACCTGCTCGTGGATGCATTCGAGGCCGAGGGCTTCTCCGTGAACCAGACCCTCATGGACTTCTACATCAATGGCGCCGGCAAGGCCTACACCATGGGCTCGGGCTCCATCAACTTCGGCGAGGCCGAGGACTTCCGCATCAACGAGTGCCCGCTCTCCGAGCTCGAGGGCGCCGAGGGCGTGCTCGACAGCGTTCAGGGCACCGTGCCCGTGTTCGTGTGGCGCCGCGTGGCGGGCGAGGGCCGCGACATGCCCCGCTCCATGTACAACCACGCCGACAACCCCGAGGACCAGGTCAAGTCCTACATCGAGCCCGACACCACCGAGCTCGAGATCCTGCAGTACCTCAACGACAACTACGACGAGGTCATCCTGCTCGTGAACACCGCGAGCGCGCTCGAGCTCGACTGGGTGGCGCAGTTCCCGTCGATCAAGGCGATTCTCTTCGTGCCCTCCACCGGCACCTTCGGCACCGAGGCCATCGCCGGCATCTTCTCCGGCGCGATCAACCCCTCCGGCCACACCGTCGACACGTTCGTCGCCGATGCGCTCGCCAGCCCCGCCGCCCAGAACTACGGCGACTACGCCTACGTGGACGAGTCTGGTAACCCCACGGGTTACAACTACGTGAGCTACCTCGAGGGCATCTACGTGGGCTACCGCTACTATGAGACCCGCTACGAGGATGCCGTGCTGAAGCAGGGCAACGCCGGCGACTACGTGTATGCCGACGAGGTCGTCTATCCCTTCGGCCACGGCCTCTCCTACACCACCTTCGAGTGGAGCGATCTTGAGGTCGAGTGGAAGGACCTCGACTCCATCACCGCAACGATCACCGTCACCAACACCGGCAACGTAGCCGGCAAGGATGCCGTGCAGATCTACGCTCAGGCGCCGTACACCGCCTACGACCAGGACAACGGCATCGAGAAGGCCTCCGTCGCGCTCGTTGCCTACGATAAGACCAAGCTTCTCGAACCCGGCGAGAGCCAGACCCTCGAGATTGCCGTCGATCCCGCGCTGCTCGCGAGCTTCGACGCCCATGGTGCCGGCACCTACGTTATCGAGAACGGCACCTACTACATCACCGCCGGCCAGGATGCCCACGATGCCGTGAACAACATCCTCGCCGCCAAGGGCAAGGGCGCGGCTGATGGCATGGATGCCGCCGGCAACGCCGCGCTCGCCGCCGCGCATGTGGTTTCCATCGACAGCAAGAACGCGCTCAAGGACGAGCCCACCGTCGACGCCACGACCTTCTCGACCGATGCCTACTCCGGCAACAAGATCACCGCGGTGCTCGGGTACGCCGAGCCCGAGGGCACGCAGCTCACCCGCGCCGACTGGACTGGCACCATGCCCGTGCCCGACGGACAGCCCATCGAGGGCGAGATCTCCACGTGGGGCAACGCCATCAACGGCACCGATGCCGAGGGCAATCCCGCCTCGCTCGTGTGGGGCAAGCCTGCGAGCGCCGAGCTGATCGCCCAGCTTGACAGCCATGATTCGCTCAACCCCGTGGACGATGCCACCATCACCGATACGCCCGTCTACGGTGCCGTGAACGGGCTCTCGCTCATCGACCTGCGCGGTCTTCCCTACGACGATCCCATGTGGGACACGTTGCTCGACCAGCTCACCATCGATGACTATGTCGAGATCGTAGGCCACTCCGGCTATGGCAGCGAGTACCTCCTCTCCGTGGGCAAGCCCTTCGTGGTCGACGCCGACACCGCCGCAGGCCTCATCTACGGCTCCACCGGCATGATGTTCTGCTCGCCCGTCGTGATGGCGCAGACCTGGAATCCCGCGCTCGCCGAGAGCTACGGCCGCATGCTCGCCTCCGAGGCCAACCTCAAGGG
>CAMNAH010000053.1 GCA_946530775.1 uncultured Coriobacteriales bacterium | reverse complement strand
TCCGGCCCCGGCGGCCAGGGCGTCAACACCACCTACTCGGCGGTGCGCATCACCCACCTGCCCACCAACACCGTGGTGCAGTCGCAGGACCAGCGCTCCCAGATCCAGAACCGCGAGGTCTGCATGCAGATGCTGCGCGCCCGCCTGTACGAGATGGAGCTCGAGAAGCAGCAGGCCGAGCAGGGCGCCACGCGCCTCTCGCAGATCGGCCACGGCAACCGCTCCGAGAAGATCCGCACCTACAACCAGCCGCAGGACCGCGTGACCGATCACCGCATCGGCTTCAACGGCACCTATAACGGCGTGCTTCTGGGCGATACGCTGCAGAGCGTCATCGACGCCCTCGCCGCCGCCGACCGTGCGGAGCGCCTCGCTGCAGCGGTGTAATCCAACCAAACAGAGCATCTTTTCCGCCCCGCCATCTCATGGCGGGGCGTTTTTTATCGGCGAGAGCTGCGGGATATTTAAGTCCCGCAGTTTTGGAAGGGCCCTGTGGCACGCCCTCGGAGCGAGCAACGCATCTACCTGCTCGTTTGCAATTCGTCCGCTTTTCCCACGTGGTGAGAACTGCGGGACTTTAATTTCCCGCAGTTTTTGCTCGGCCATATCTGCTGACATCTGCTGCAAACCAATCTCCCGATGACGTCCGCCGCGGTTGGCGGTATCGTATGTAGCGTGAAACCTGCGGAGAAAGGGAAGCGCGTGGCAGGCGAGATCTGGACGGTCAAGAAAATCCTCGATTGGACGGTGGGCTACCTCGAGCGCAAGGGCGACGAGCGCCCGCGCCTCTCGGCCGAATGGCTGCTCTCCGCCGCAACCGGCCTGTCCCGCGTGGAGATCTACACCAATTTCGACAAGCCCCTCAACCCCGACGAGCTCGACATCATGCGCGCGGGCGTCAAGCGGCGCGCGGCGGGCGAGCCCCTGCAGTACGTGACGGGCGAGATGCCCTTCCGCCATATCGTCCTCAAGTGCGAGCCGGGCGTGCTGATCCCGCGCCCCGAGACCGAGGTGCTGGTAGACGCCGTGCTCGAGAACCTCGAGGGCAAGGAGCTGCCGCGCGTGCTCGACCTGTGCACGGGCACCGGGTGCATCGCGCTCTCCATTGCGGGCGAGCATCCCGGCACCGTGGTCATCGCAACCGATATCTCGCCCAAGGCGACGGCGCTTGCCGAGCGCAACTCCCGCGCGCTGGGCCTGGGCGGCTGGGTCGACGTGCTCGAGTGCGACCTCGCATCCGGCGTCGTTCCCGAGTTCGAGGGCACCTTCGATGTGCTCGTGAGCAACCCGCCCTACATCCCCACGGAGGTGCTCGACCGCGAGGTGCCGTCCGAGGTGCGCGACTTCGAGCCCGCGCTTGCCCTCGATGGCGGGGAGGACGGCCTCGACATCTTCCGCCGCATCCTCGAGGTGGCGCCGCGCATGCTCAAAGCGGACGGCATGCTCGCCTGCGAGCTCTTCGAAGACGCGCTCGATGCGGCGGCTGAGCTGGTCAAAGCAGAGCAGGGCTGGTCGCGCGTGGAGATTCGCGAAGACCTCACGCGCCGTCCGCGCGTGCTGCTCGCCTGGCGCGGGGAGGAGTAGGCCATGGGCCGCATCATCGCAGTCGATCAGGATCGCCCGTCGCGCGCAGCGGTTGATGAGGCCGTAGCCACGCTCGCCTTCGGCGGCGTGCTCGTGATGCCCACCGACTCGGTGTATGGCATCGGGTGCGCGGCCATGCCCAACAACCCCGGCCACGAGCGCATCTTCCAGATCAAGCGACGCGAGCGCACGCAGACCCTGCCCTGGCTCATCGCCGATGCGGGCGACCTCATGCGCTATGCCGATGGCCTCACCCCGCAGGACGTCGAGCTTGCCACGGCATTCTGGCCTGGTGCATTCACGCTGGTGGTGCACGCATCCGACGAGGTCGCGCCCGAATACCGCGGTGCCGACGGCACCATCGCCCTGCGCCTGCCAGATTCGAACCTCGTGCGCGAGATTGCCCGCCGCAGCGGCTGCGCCCTGGCCACCACCAGCGCAAACACGCATGGCGAGGCAGCTGCCACGTCTGGTGCGTCCGTGGAGCCGCGCATCGTGGAGGCCGCGGACCTCACGCTCGACGGGGGCCCCGCTCCCATCGCCATCGCATCGACCATCGTGAGCTGCATCGGCGGCGAGGTGCGCGTGCTGCGCGAGGGCGCCATCCCGCGCGAGAGGATCCTCTCGGCGCTCGCCTAACGCCTGTTACCCAATATGAAGAGATTGTGGTCGGCGCGACAACGTGCGTGGGTACAACGTATCTAGAGATGAATGGGAACGGTGCAAGAGAAAGGATCCCATCATGAAGAACATCATCAAGACGCTCGTTGCGGGTGCGGCCATCGTCGTGGCGCTTGCGGGCTGCGGAGGCGGCGCCTCCATTCCCGAGCTCGATGTTACCCTCGGCGCTGTCGATGGCGGATGGAATCTTCCCGAGGAGGTGGTCTCCACGTTGAGCGATGAGGAGGCGGCGATCTTCGCCGATGCCATGGAGGGCTTCACCGGCGTAGGGTACGAGCCCTCTGCCGTGGTTGCAACGCAGCTGGTCTCGGGCATGAACCGCGCCTATCTCTGCAAGGGCACGCTGGTCACGCCCGACGGCGGCGAGAGCTGGTACATCGTCACCGTCTACACCGACCTCCAGGGCGTCTCCACGATCAAGGACATCAAGGAGTTCAACATCGGCGACCCGATCCTTCCCGCCGAGGACGCCGAGACCGGCGATATCGTGGGCGGTTGGTCGATCGTCAAGCCCGAGACCTCCGAGCTTCCCGCCGAGGTCGCCGAGGTGTACGAGGCCGCCATGGACGGCCTGACGGGCGTGAGCTACACCCCGATCGCCCTGCTCGGATCCCAGCTCGAGAACGGCACCAACTACATGGTGCTCGCCTACGGCGAGACGGTAACCGCGAGCCCGCAGGCCGGCCTCTACCTCATCCAGCTCGGCTCCGAGGCGGGCGGCTCCGTGAACATGGCCATAACGGGACAGATCGATCTGCTGTCCTACGTTTAGGCGCAAACGCAGCTGCAACGCAGCAGAACCGTGGAGGAACCCGGGCAGAGATGCCCGGGTTCCGTTTTTATTGCGAGTCGGGTGCAGGTTGGGGAATGGCGCAAAAACTGCGTTACGCTATGAGCGGAACACAATATGAGAGGAGCGCAGCATGCGCGTTGCCATCGCATCCGACCACGGCGGATACGCCCAGAAAGAGCCCATCGCCGACTACATCAAGAGCCTCGGGCACGAGGTCATCGACTTCGGGCCGTACACGCCCGACCCGGTTGATTATCCCGACTACGCCGACAAGGTCGCCCGCGCCGTGAGCCGCGGCGACGCCGACCGCGGCGTGCTGCTCTGCGGCACCGGCCTCGGCATGGCCATCACCGCCGACAAGGTCCCCGGTGTGCGTGCCGCCGCCATCCAGTCCATCGAGTTCGCGGAGCTCTTCCGCGCGCACAACGACGGCAACGTGATCGCGCTCTCCGGCCGCTTCGTGGGCCTCGAATCCAACGAGCGCCTCGTGAGGATCTTCCTCGAGACCGAAGCTTCCCAGGAGCCTCGTCACCGCAACCGCGTGGCCAAGGTCATGCGCGAGGACGATCCCGCCTTCGAGGGCGTCGCCGACTAGCTCTCCGCACACATCCTGCACAGCGCCTACCTGCGAAAGGATCCACCCATGCACTTCGACTACCTGCATGAAGCCGACCCCGAACTGGCATCCGCCATCACCGACGAGCTCGAGCGCCAGCGCGCTTCCATCGAGCTTATCGCCAGCGAGAACTTCGTCAGCCTCGCCGTGCTCGAGGCCACGGGAAGCCCGCTCACCAACAAGTACGCCGAGGGCCTGCCGGGCAAGCGCTATTACGGCGGCTGCTGGGCGGTCGACAAGGTGGAGGAGCTCGCGCGCGAGCGCGCCAAGAAGCTCTTCGGTGCCAACTTCGCCAACGTGCAGCCGCACTCCGGCGCGCAGGCCAACTACGCCGCCGAGACCGCGTTCTGCAAGCCCGGCGACACCGTGATGGGCATGGGCCTCGACTTCGGCGGCCACCTCACGCATGGCTCGCCCGCGAACTTCTCGGGCAGGCTCTACAACATCGTCGCCTACGGTGTGAATCCCGAGACCGAGTGCATCGACTACGATGAGCTCGCCGAGATGGCGGCCGCATGCAAGCCCACGCTCATCATCGCCGGCGCCTCCGCGTATCCGCGCCTCATCGACTTCGAGCGCTTCGCGCAGATCGCCCACGACAACGGTGCCAAGCTCATGGTCGACATGGCCCATATCGCCGGCCTGGTGGCGGGCGGTGTGCATCCCAACCCCGTGCCGCATGCCGACGTGGTGACCACCACCACGCACAAGACCCTGCGCGGCGCGCGCGGCGGCATGATCCTCTGGAACGACGAGGCCTACACTAAGCCGCTCAACAGCGCCGTGTTCCCCGGCAGCCAGGGCGGCCCGCTCGAGCATGTCATCGCCGGCAAGGCCGTTGCCCTGGGCGAGGCCCTCAAGCCCGAGTTCGCCGAGTATGCGCAGAAGATTCTCGTGAACGCCAAGGCGCTCGGCCGCGGCATGGCATCGCGCGGCCTGCGCATGGTCACCGGCGGCACCGACAACCACCTGCTGCTCGTCGACCTCACCTCGGTGGGCGAGATCACCGGCCGCGAGGCGGAGGTCGCCCTCGAGGAGGCCGGCATCACGGCCAACAAGAACGCCATCCCCTTCGACAAGCGTTCTCATAACGTGACAAGCGGCATCCGCGTGGGCTCCGCTGCCGGCACCACCCGCGGCTTCAACGAGGCAGAGTTCGAGCGCATCGGCGAGCTTATCGGCGATATCGTCACCCATCTGGGCGACGAGAAGGTCAGCGCCGCGGTTTCCGCCGAGGTCAAGGAGCTACTCGCCGCGCATCCGCTCTATCCCGAGCTGGGGTAGTCTCCCGTCATTTTGCGTTCCATGCGCCGACCCGCAACGCCACAGTTGCGGGTCGGCGCTACAATAAGAACGTCAACAAGCTCATCGATATGAGGAGGCACCATGCCCGAGCTCGACTTCGATACCAGCAGGCTCACCGTCATCGACCATCCGCTGGTCCAGCACAAGATGTCGCTTCTGCGCGACAAGCGCACCTCGACCAAGGACTTCCGCGAGCTCGTGACCGAGCTTGCCGTGCTCGAGGGTTACGAGGCGCTGCGCGACCTGCCGCTCGAGGACACCGAGGTCGAGACCCCGCTCGAGACCATGACGGGCAAGAAGATCGCCGGCAAGAAGCTCGCTATCATCCCCATCCTGCGCGCAGGCCTGGGCATGGTCGACGGCATCCTCACCCTCGTGCCGTCCGCGCGCGTGGGCCACGTGGGCCTCTACCGCGACCCCGTCTCGCATGAGCCCGTTGCGTACTACCACAAGTTCCCGCCCTACCTCGATGCCCGCACCTGCATCGTGGTCGACCCCATGCTCGCCACGGGCGGCTCGCTCACCGCGTGCATCCAGTTCCTGCGCGACGCCGGCGCCCAGGACATCCGCTGCCTCACGCTGGTCTCCTGCCCCGAGGGCATCAAGACCGTGCTCGACTTCGACCCCGACGTGCGCCTCTACACCTGCGTGGTCGATCGCCAGCTCAACGAGCACGCCTACATCCTGCCCGGTCTCGGCGACGCGGGCGACCGCATCTACGGCACCAGGTAATGGCCGTCCTCCTTCCAATCTTTGGGGCCGCACTCGGAGTCGGGTGCGGCCTTCTCTTTCTGCACGCAAAAAGACGCGAGAGCATGGCGTGGGGGCTGGGAGCCATCATCGTGTCGTTTCTGCTCATGAGCGCGGGCATCCTCGCAGTCCGCATGATCGCGCCTGATGCGCTGATCCCCTCCGGCGCACTCTCCGTGCTCGCTTTCCTTGTAACAGCGGTTATCGCATTGCTGCACGAACGCGATGCTACCCCATAGGCGGGCCGCGAATCGAAATATGACGCATTGGCACTTTCGTCTCAAGTTGCGTGCCATCCGCGTTCGAAAGGACTAGACTTCATCAAGCTTTGTTTTCCCGAACCGTCTGAGGGGACGAACTATGGGCGAGGCGTTTGAAGAAGTATCGAACGAGATGGGCGAGCTGGTAGAGACCTTCTACCCCAAGGCCGTCGTCGGCAACACCACCGTGGGCATCACGGTGTACATCGTATGGTTCACGCTTGCCATGATCGCGCTGCTCGTGGTGTTCTTCGCGTTCAAGCGCTCCATCAAGGGGCGCATCACGCCCCACGGAACGCTGGGCAACGCCATCGACTACGGCATCGAGTTCGTGGCGAACGACGTCTGCAAGGGCGTTCTGGACGATACCTGGAAGGAGCACTTCCCCTTCCTCGCCACGGTGTTCTTCGTGGTGCTCTTCGGCAACTACATCGGCATGCTCCCCACGTGGAAGGCGGGCACCGGCTCCACGGGCATCACGGGCGCCATCGCGCTTGCGAGCTTCGTCTACTTCATCTACGTGGGATGCAAGAAGAAGGGCGTGGTCGGCTACATCAAGAGCCTCGCGCCATCGGGTGTCATGGCGCCCATCGCGCTGCTCGTCTGGGTGATCGAGGTCTTCTCCACGTTCCTGCGCCTCATCACGCTGGCCGTCCGTCTGTTCTGCAACATGTTCGCCGGCCACGTGGTCATGGGCGTCTTCGCCATCATGTGCTCCACGTTCGTCGCCCCCATGCTCGCGCAGATGACGGCAGCCAACATCGGTGTCGGTGCCATGAGCATCCTCTGGATGGTGCTGCTCATCATCATCTACATCGTGGAGCTGCTGGTCTGCTTTATCCAGGCCTACGTCTTCACCCTGCTCTCGGCCGTGTACGTGCAGCTTGCCGAGCAGGAGGGCCACTAAGGGCAAACCGCGGGAGGCATCCCGCTTTGCATAGGAGATCCGGCGCGTGGGAGCGCGTCGCTTGTTAAGGAGGAAATACTGTGAGCAATATCTTCGGTTATGCCATCTGCGTCGTGGGCGCGGCGTTCGGCATCAGCTTCGCGGCATACTCGGCCGCAACCAACATGGCGCGCCAGCCCGAGGTCAAGGGCAACCTCTTCACCGTGTTCATCCTCGCCTCCGCCTTCATCGAGGCGCTTTGCCTGATCGGATTCGTCGTCGCGATCATGTAGCCCGGGCCAAAAGCCGAAAGGATCCAAGCAATGGCTAACAGTTCATATAGGGCGTCCTTTCTCGCCCGCGCGATGACGGCGGCCGCATCGACGGTCCTGCTGGTTCCGGTGCCTGCGCTTGCCGAGGAGTCGGCGGGCGGCATCACCCTGCTCGTTCCCGCGCTTGCCGAGCTCATCCCCGCGACCATCGCGTTCGTCATCATCTTCATCGTCATGTCCAAGCTCGTGTGGCCGACGGTCGTCAAGATGATGGACGACCGCGAGAACAAGATCCTGAACGATATCAGCGCTGCCGAGAAGGCC
>CAMNAH010000052.1 GCA_946530775.1 uncultured Coriobacteriales bacterium | reverse complement strand
CCAGCGTCTTGGCCCGTGCGCTCTTGGCATAGGCCTTGCGCAGGTCATCGAGCACGCCCGAGTAGGTCGCAACCGTGGAGCGCACGTTGGCGCCGATGGGCGTGGCATCGATGAGGTTGGCGCGACGGATGCCCGGGGCATCGACCATGCGCACGTGCGCGGGCAGCTTTTCGGCGTTCGCATGGGCTTTGAGCGCGGGAATGAGGCTCTCGAGCACGAGCGTGGTCTTACCGCTGCCCGAGACGCCCGTGATGCAGGTCAGGCGGCCGCGCGGGATATCCACCTCAAGCGGATGCACCGTGTGAATCCAGCCCGTCTCGAGATGCACCGAGCCCTGCTCGAACATCTCCTCCTCTGCGGCGCGACGACGCGTACGCACCTGCGCGGTGCCCGAGAGATACGGCGCGATGCGCGAGGCGGGCGAAGCCTCGACCTCCTCGATCGTGCCCTGCGCGAGCACCTCGCCGCCATGCGTGCCCGATCCCGGGCCGATCTCGATAAGATGCGAGGCATGCTTGAGCACCCGCACATCGTGGTCGACCACGACCACCGAGTTGCCGTCGGCGAGCAGGTCGTCCATCACGCCGAGCAGCCCGTCCACGTTGGACGGATGCAGGCCGATCGACGGCTCGTCGAGCAGGTAGAGCACGCCGTTGGTGCGGTTGCGCACGGCGCGCGTGAGCTGCACGCGCTGGCGCTCGCCCGTGGAGAGCGTGGAGCTCGCGCGGTCGAGCGAGAGGTATCCCAGGCCCAGCTGGCGCAGGCGCGCGATGGGCTCGTCCATGGCCGAGATGATCGTGGCCGCCATGGGGCGCAGCTCCTCGGGAAGCGACGGCGCCACGCCGGGCAGCCATTCCACCAGCTCGTCGAGGGTCTTCTCGCACACCTCGGGCAGCGAGATGCCGCAGACGAGCGTGGAGCGCACGCGCGCGTTGAGGCGCGTGCCGCCGCAGTCGGGGCAGGGCCCCTCGTGCAGGAACTTGGCCACGCGCTTGAGGCCCTTCTCGTCCTTGACCTTGGCAAGCGCATTCTCCACCGAGTAGACCGCGTTGAAGTACGTGAAGTCCATCTCGGCGAAGTTGTCGCCCTTCTTGGAGTGGTAGATGATGTGGCGCTTCTCGGCGGGACCGTGGTAGACGATCTCGCGCTCCTCGGGCGTGAGCTCCGAGAAGGGCACGTCGGTGCGCACGCCCATCTCGCGCACGATGTCCTTCATGAGGTCCCACATGAGGCTGCCCCACACCACCACGGCGCCCTCGTCGATGGTCTTGGACTCGTCGGGCACGAGCGTGGACTCGTCCACCGTGCGCACGAATCCCGTACCCTGGCAGGTGGGACAGGCGCCTTCGGAATTGAAGGCCATCTCCTCGGCGCCGGGACCGTAGAAATGCTCTCCGCAGACAGGGCAGACCGTCTCGAGCTCGAGCGCCACGTCCATGCTGGGCGGCACATGATGGCCGTTGGGGCACACATGGCTTCCGCAGCGGCTGTAGAGCAGGCGCAGATGGTTGAGCAGCTCGGTCATGGTGCCGAACGTGGAGCGGATGTCGGGGATGCCGGGCCGCTGGCGCAGCGCCAGCGCCGCGGGAACATAGAGCACCTCGTCCACATCGGCACGCGCATCCTGGGAGAGGCGGCGGCGCGTATAGGTGGAGAGCGCCTCCAGGTAGCGACGGCTTCCCTCGGCATAGAGCACGCCCAAGGCGAGGCTCGACTTGCCCGATCCCGACACGCCCGCGATGCCCACGAGCTCGTGGAGCGGAACGTCTATGTCGATGTTTTTGAGGTTGTGCACGCGTGCGCCGCGCACCTCGATGGCGGACGGTTCGTGATTCGATGCCATGGAAAGCCTTTCGATAGGATGAGCCTATCAATTATCCACCAACCCCCGCCCGAGCAAAGGGACGGGGAATTCGTTCACTCCCAGCCTATAAAGCATGCCTGCCGGGAGGCGTCGGCAAACTCCGCATACCACTCCATGATCATCGAACCCGCAAGCACGCCCATGATGATGAACAGCACCAGCGAGATGGCGAGCAGGATGAGGGGCCTCTTGAACGAGGCGAAGGTCAGGCGCTCGTCGGTCTCCCCGCGCCATCTGAGCCAGAGGATCCTGACGGCATCCACGAGGGCGACGACGCAGAGAATGCCCGAGGCCAGCAAAAACAGGAACGCAGGGCTGGTCACGAACCTGATTGCGATGAGCGCCGCCGCGCACACCGCGAGGATCGGCACCATGAGGATCGAGAGAAACACAACGCAGCAGCCTGCCATCTTCGCGCCTTCCGTCATCGCCGCCGTGAACCGCGCCTGATTCAATCTAGCACGCGCGCGGCGCGAGGTGCCCGAAAACCGCGAGACGTCTCGCATCGAGCTCCCATCTAGCCTTCATCTTTCCTTAATCTTCGCCGTATAATCGGCTCATCTTGCACGGGCACCATGTACTTGTCAGGCAAACAAGGGGCACGGAGCCCCGAAAAGAAAGGACAAGATCATGGATAAGCTTGAGAAGGTCGAACTCATCCGCGAGAAGACGGGCGTCTCCTACGACGACGCGAAGGTTGCCCTCGAGGCCAGCAACGACGATGTGCTCGACGCGATCATCTGGCTCGAGCGCCTGGGCAAGGCCACCGCGCAGACGGCAAGCTACACCACCACCGCCTCCACCGAGCCCGGCCCCGTTTCCCCCGAGATGGTGCAGGCTCAGACCGCTTACCAGCAGTCCTCCAAGAAGAGCAAGGTGGGCGACTACTTCAGCAAGATCCTCGACGAGGTCAAGCGCCTCCTCAAGAAGAGCGTCGATACCACGTTCGTAGCCGAGCACAACGGCGAGCGCGTCATCGCCCTGCCCATCCTGATCGTCATCCTGGGCATCTTCCTCTGGGGCGCCACGCTCTGGCTGCTCATCATCGGCCTCTTCTTCGGCCTGCGCTACCACATCGAGGGCGTCTCCCGCATGACCGTCGACATCAACCAGATGATGGACAAGGCCGGCGAGGTTGCCGAATCCATCAAGGACGACGTGATGGGCGACTCGGAAGAGAAGAAGGAAAACTAGCATGGCACGCATCCTCATCGTAGAGGACGAGGAGAAGATCGCCCGCTTCGTCGAACTCGAGCTCTCCCACGAGGGATATGAGATCGACAAGGCGGCAGACGGAAGGGCCGGCCTCGAGCTGGCCCTTGCCTCTGACTACGACCTCGTCCTGCTTGACATCCTGCTTCCGCAGCTCAACGGCATGGAGGTGCTCAGGCGCCTGCGCCGCGAGAAGAACACCCCGGTGATCCTGCTCACCGCACGCGATGCCGTCATGGACAAGGTGGCGGGCCTCGATGCGGGTGCGGACGACTACATCACCAAGCCCTTCGCCATCGAGGAGCTGCTCGCGCGCATCCGCGTGACCCTCAAGCGCCATGCGGTGCCGTCGGGCGCAGCGGTCGCCATGCCGGTCACCAATTCCGTCACGATCCAGGGCGTCACCATCGACACCGATCGCCACGAGGTCACCGTGAACGGCGTACCCGTCGAGCTCACCAACCGCGAGTTCGAGATCCTGCGCCAGCTCATGGAGCACCAGGACATCGTGCAGACGCGCGAGGCGCTCGCAAGCGCAGCGCTGGGCTACGACTACATCGGCGAGAGCAACGTCATCGACGTGTACATCCGCCAGCTGCGCTCCAAGATCGACGATCGCTTCAACATCAAGCTGATCACCACCGTGCGAGGAGTGGGCTATGTCATCCGAGACTAGCAGCGCCCGCGAGAACGGCAGGCGCGTCTCGTCCATCGCTCGTTCCATCAGCTGGAGCTACTGGTGGAGGCGCCTGCTCAACTGGATCTTCCTCGATGCTCTGGTGGTGCTGGGCTGCTATAGCTGCTGGCACGTGGCAGGCCTCGCCCATCCCAGCGTCGACGGGTTCATCGCCACGGCGGGCACCGATTTTGGGAAGTTCGCCGCCTTTGCGGAGCCGTTCCTGCCCGTCGCCGCGTTCGTCGTGCTCTGGGAGCTCATCGACCTGCTCGGGGTCTTCTCCGAGACGCGCCGCGTGCGTCGCAAGCTCCAGCCCCTGAACGACCTCGCCATCATGGCCGACACGCTCGCGCAGGCCGGCGTGAGCGACCCCATGGCCGCAAGCGCCGACAAGATGGCCACGCTCGAGCAGGCAATCTCGCAGGCCAGCGTGGACTCCCCCACCGTCACCACGGGCGACAAGGACCTGCGCTCCATCGAGGTGGCGCTCAACAACCTGCTGCGCCAGATGCAGGAGGCCAAGCTGCAGCAGATGCGCTTCGTCAACGATGCAAGCCACGAGCTGCGCACGCCCATCGCCGTGATCCAGGGCTACGTCAACATGCTCGACCGCTGGGGCAAGACCGACGAGAAGGTGCTCGACGAATCCATCGAGGCCCTCAAGCTCGAGAGCGACCACATGCAGGAGCTCGTGGAGCAGCTGCTGTTCCTCGCGCGCGGCGACTCCGGGCGCAACACCCTGCAGCGCACGCAGATCAACCTTGCGAACGTGGTGCGCGAGGTATGGGAGGAGTCGCTCATGATCGACGAGTCCCATATCTACCGCTGCAGCATCACCGACGAGCAGGCGGCCGACCCGCGCTACCAGATCATCGGCGACCTCGCCATGGTCAAGCAGAGCATGCGCATCATCGTGCAGAACGCCGAGAAGTACTCGCCGGACGGCACGCCGATCACGCTCTCGGTGGTCGAGCAGGGCGGGCGCGTGGGCTATACGGTGCAGGACGAGGGCATCGGCATGTCGCAGAAGGACGCCGCGCACGCGTTCGAGCGCTTCTACCGCTCCGACGAGGCGCGCAACGAGACCAACGAGGGCTCCGGCCTGGGACTCGCGATCGCCAAATGGATCGTCGATGCGCACAACGGCACCATCGACGTGGTCTCGCGCGAGGGCGTGGGCACCCGCTTCACGGTCCTTTTCCCCAGGTAAAACCTGACAAATGGACAGGTCATTTGTCAGGCTCTAAGCCTGCAGATCCTTGAAATGGAAGCTGCGCGCGCCACTGGCGTAATCGGCCACGATGTGCCCGTCGCCCACGATCTTGTACTTGTAGGTCACGAGACCATCCAGCCCCACCGGGCCGCGCGCATGCAGCTTGGAGGTCGAGATACCCACCTCGGCACCGAAGCCGTAGCGGAAGCCGTCGGCAAAGCGCGTGGAGCAGTTCTGGTACACGTTGGCGCTGTCCACGAGCTGCATGAAGCGCGCCGCGGTCGCCTCGTTCTCCGTCACGATAGCGTCGGTGTGGTGGCTGCCATGGCGGTTGATGTGGTCGATGGCCTCGTCAACGCCGTCGACCATCTTGACCGAGATGGTGAGCGCCAGATACTCGGTGTCCCAATCCTCGTCGGTTGCGGGGTCGCAGGCCACGATGGCCTGCACCTCGTTAGTGCCGCGCACCTCGACGCCCTTCTCCTGCAGCGCCTCCACCAGCGCGCGCACCAGCTCGGGCGCGCACGCGCGGTCGATGAGCAGGGTCTCGGCAGCATTGCACACCGAGACGTACTGGGTCTTGGCGTCAACCACGATGCGGGCGGCCTTCTCGGCATCAGCATCGCGATCCACATACACGTGGCAGATGCCGTCGGCATGGCCCATCACCGGGATGCGCGTGTTGTCCATGATGTAGCGCACGAAGGCGTTCGATCCGCGCGGGATGAGCAGGTCGACGCTCTCATCGCAGGCCAGAAGCTCGGCAATCTCGGCACGTGCCTCGACCTGGTGCAGGCACCCCTCGGGAAGCCCAGCCTCAACGGCGGCCTCATGGATTACGCGGAACAGCACGCGGTTGGTGTTGGCCGTCTCGGAGCCGCCTTTGAGGATGGCGCAGTTGCCGCTCTTAAGGCAGAGCGTCGAGATCTGCACCAGCGCGTCGGGACGCGCCTCGAAGATCACGCCGATCACGCCGATGGGACAGCTCTCGCGGCGCATGACCAGGCCCTCGTCGAGCTCGCGTGCAAGCAGGGTCTTGCCCACGGGATCGGGCAGGCCGATAAGGTCGGTGATGCCGGCGCACACATCGGCGAGCTTGTGGTCGTCGAAGCGCAGGCGCTTGACCACGGGGGCGGCCACGCCGGCTTCCTCGGCAGCGGCAAGGTCAGCCGCGTTCGCCGCGAAGATATCCTCCTGGTTGGCAAGGAGCGCCTCGCGGATGCGCGCGAGGGCATCGTTTCGCACCTCCACCGGCGTCGCCGCCATGAGGGGGCTCTCGAGCTTCATCTGGGCTGCAACCTCGCTGATGGTGGACATGGCTCCTCCTGTCTCGTGGTTAGGTCGATTCTACGGTAAAACAGGGCGCCGGCTCAGGTCGTATTCAGCTGGTTACACTCCTGCAGTAGTAGAATTGCAACCAGGTTCGAATCGAGAGACGGGAGGAGCCATGCACTGCTACCTGATCAAGGAGATGCTGCTTCCCTGCGACCTCGACGAGATCCGCAAGGGCGCCCGACCGTATGTGATCCACCTGACGGAATCGGAGTGGTTCGAGATGCGCAGCACCTTCGGCCTGGGCATCGACTTCGACCCCGAGGAGCAGGACTACCTCGCCACCAAGGCGACGGTCAACTACGACTCCATCACCGGAACCTTCTCTATTCCCCGGCGCATCGACCCCGCGGGCCCAGATGCCCGGTTCTCCTTCGCGCTCGACGAGCGCGGCATCATCTTCATCGACGGAGACGGCGTGGTCGCACCCATGCTCGCGCGCATCGCCCTCTCCAAGCGCTGGCACGACCCCAGCCTCGGGCGGTTCCTCTACGACGCGCTCGACGGCATCGTCTCGGGCGACCAGCGCCTGCTCGAGAACTACGAGCAGCAGCTCGTGACCATCGAGGACGAGGCCATCGATGGCGTCGAGGAAGCCCATATGGAGGACGTCACGCAGATCCGCCGCGACATCCGCGCCCTGCGCGTGCACTACGAGCAGCTCCTCGACCTCGCCGAGGTGCTCGAGGAGAACGAAAACGGCTTCTTCCCCGAGGACAGCCTCCGCTACTTCCGCGTGTTCGCGAACCGCATCATGCGCCTGCGCGACACGAGCCGAGCGCTCAGCGACTTCACCATCCAGGTGCTCGACGCGCAGAAGACGCGCCTCGACATCAAGCAGAACAACATCATCACCGTGCTCACGGTGGTCACGACGGTCTTCACGCCGCTCACGCTCATCACCGGCTGGTACGGCATGAACTTCTTCAACATGCCCGAGCTCACCTGGAAATGGGGTTATCCCATGGTCATCCTGGTGTGCCTGGCAATCGCCTTCGGCAGCCTCGCGTTCTTCCGCTACAAGAAGTGGCTGTAGCGGCATCGCACGCCTGCGGCTGCTAGAATTAAGGGGTTATCAACTAAACAATCCGAGGAGGACATCATGGCCTACACCGCAGCCACCGACGGCGACCGCTACATCTCCCCCGCCGAGCGCACCGGCAACGAGTCCATCGTCTATTTCACCCGCGACCTCTCGGCCGAGGGGCTCCGCAAGGCATATGCCAAGGTAAGCGCCAACATCTGCGGCAAGACCGGCATCAAGCTCCACACCGGCGAGCCCCACGGCCCCAACATCATCCCGCGCGAGTGGGTGCGCGTGCTCGTCGAGCAGGACATCCCCGAGGCCAACATCATCGAGACCAACACCTACTACGAGGGCGACCGCTACACCA
>CAMNAH010000051.1 GCA_946530775.1 uncultured Coriobacteriales bacterium | reverse complement strand
TTGGCCATCTCGGCAAGGTTGGCGCCCTTGCCGCCCGTGATCCACTTGGCCTCGTTGACGGTAGCACCCGCGACCTCGGTCACGTTGTTGCCGTTCTCATCGAAGCCGAAACGATAGACGTGTTTTTCTGCCATAGTTTCTCCCTTTTCTAACATCAAACACGGTCTTACAGGCATGAACAGTGAAGGCGCTGTGCGTCTTCATCCGTTATATTATAAGCATGAGAGCCTCATCCGAGGCTCTCATTTACAAGCATCTGACTATGAATCCAACAAGTTAAACGAAAAACCTACTTCTTGCGGTAGATGGCACCGATCTCGTGCGAAGGGGCCTCGCCGGTGAGCGTGGAGATAACCGTGACGGCAGGTCCCAGAAGGTCGATCGAGGGGATGCCCAGACGGTCGAGCTCGCGGCGGATCTCACGGCGCAGCACGCCGTCGGCGAAGGTGTGGAACACGGCGGCAGCCTCTCCCACCGTATAGTTCTCCTCGAAATACTCGGTCACGGTCTCGAGATCCTTGATGTTGGAGAGACGCTTGATCTCCACCGCATCGTCGGAGAACTGCGCCGCAGCGGCGCACACGACGGCGTTCGCCGTCTCGCCGCGCGAGTCGGAGAGGATGTAGATCACAGGGACAACCTGCGAGAAGATGTCGTCGAGCTGATCGGCCATGAATGATTCCTTACCTCGAGCGCGTACAGAACCGCTACTTCTTGGAGAGGCGGCCGATGTCGGCCACGTCCGCGAAGACGCCGGTGAACCGGTTGAGGAGCCTCAAACGGTTCTCCCTTACTACAGTGTCCTCGTCCATGACCATGACGTCATCAAAGAATCGGTCGATGGGCTCACGTAATCCGGCGAGAGCCTTCGCAGCGGCATCGAAGTCGCCCTTCGAGAGCGCATCTCCCACGGTCGCGGCACCCGCGTTGCAGGCATCGAGCAGCGCACGCTCGGCGGGCCCGAGGATGCCCTCGTCCACGTTGTCGCCAAGCGCCGCATCGGCGAGGTGCGCCGCGCGGGCGTAGGCGGTTGCGAGGTCGTCGAAGAGCTCGGGGGCGTTCTCACGCGCATCCTCGAGGGCATGGGCGCGCTTGAGGAACTCATAGGCGTCGATCACGCCGACGGCCGAGACGGCATCGATGGTATCGGGGGCGATGCCCTCGTCCTTGGCGATGCCCGAGAGACGGCCCGCGAAGAAGGCGGCGACCTTCTCGGCGGTGGCGTCGAAGTCGAACTCGATGCCCTGCTCGCGATAGGAACCGAGCGCGAGCTCGATGAGCGGGCGCAGCTTGGCGGCGGGAAGCTCCTTCAGCATGGCCAGGATGCCGATGGCGGCACGACGCACCGCATAAGGGTCGGAGGAGCCGGTGGGTGGCTCGTCAATGGCGAAGATGCCGCAGACGGTGTCGAGCTTGTCCGCGATGGCGACCGACTTGCCCACGAGCGAATCGGGGGCGGCGTCGCCGGCGAAGCGGGGACGGTAGTGCTGCGAGATGGCCTCGGATCCCAGCGGGTCCTCGCCCTGTGCCGCGGCATAGTAGCCGCCCATGACGCCCTGCTGGCTCGTGAACTCGACCACGGCCTGGGACACGAGGTCGGCCTTCGCGAGATGCGCCGCGCGTGCGGCGAGCTCGACGATATGGGCATCGTCCGCAACCTGACCGGCGAACGCACGGGCGAGAACCTCCATGCGCTCGGACTTCTGGAGCACGGTGCCGAGCTTCTTCTGGAACACGACCTGGGCGAGACGCTCGCGGAAGGCATCGAGGCCCACCTTGAGATCCTCGTCGTAGAAGAACTTGGCGTCGTCGAGGCGCGGGCGCACGACGCGCTCGTTGCCGGCGCGCACGGTGTCGTTGACCGCGGGATCGGCGTTCGAGACGATCACGAACTCGCGGGTGAGCGAGCCGTCGGGAGCATAGATCGGGAAGTAGCGCTGGTGCTTGAGCATGGCCTCGACGATGATCTCGTGGGGCACGGCGAGGAACTCCTCGTCGAAGGAGCCTATGACCACGGTGGGCCACTCGCAGAGGTTCACGACCTCGTCGAAGGTGCCCTTGGGGGTATCGACATGGGCGCCGCCGCGTGCAGCCTCGACCTCGGCGATGCCGGCGCGGATGGCCTCGGCGCGGCGCTGCTCGCCGAGCACGTAGGCGCTCTCGAGAACCTGCTCGTAGACGGCGGGCTCTGCCACGACATGCTCGCCTGCACCGAGAACGCGGTGGCCGCGCGTGGTATTGCCGCTTGTCACATCGGCGTACGTCACGGGGATGACGTCGCTTCCGAGCAGCGCGCAGATCCAGCGGATGGGACGCACGAACGTGGCGTGCTCGCTCCCCCACCTCTGGCTGCGGTAGTTGGGCCACTGGATGGAGGCGATGGTCTGCTCGCAGAGGCGCGAGAGCAGCTGGACGGCATCGACGGAGGCGATGAAGCGCTCGGCGAAGATGTACTCGTTGCCGTCGGTGTCGACGCGGCGCACGAGCGCATCGGCCGTGGTGCCGTTCTTGCGCGCAAAGCCCTCGGCGGCCTTGGTGGGGTTGCCGTCGGCGTCGAAGGCGATCTGGGTCTTGGGTCCGCGCACGACCTCGTGGATCTCCTCGGTCGCAGTGGCGCAGCCGTCGACGATGACGGCGAGGCGGCGCGGCGTGGAGAGCGTGCGGATCGCGCCATGCGTGAGGCCCGCCTCGTCGAGCCCGGCGGCAACGAGCTTGCCGAGCTGCTCCTGGGCCTTCATAAGCGGCGCGGAGGGCATCTCCTCGCAGCCGATCTCGAGCAGGAAATCACGGGTTTCGGCCATCTTAGGCCACCTCCTTCTCGGAATCGGATGCTTTGCCGGCGACCAGCTCCAGGTATGCCTCGCAGCAGGCCTTGGCGATGGTGCGGACGCGCAGAATGTAGTTGGCGCGCTCGGTGGCCGAGATGGCGCCGCGCGCATCGAGCAGATTGAAGGCGTGGCTGCACTTCATGACGCAGTCGTAGGCGGGAAGCGGCAGCTTGTGGTCGAGGCAGGAATGGCACTCCTGCTCGTACTCGTCGAACTTGCGGCGCATCATCTCGACGTTGGCGACCTCGAAGTTGTAGCAGCTGAACTCGTACTCGTTCTCGTGGAACACGTCGCCGTAGGTCATGGGCGTGCCGTCGGGCAGATACGACCACACGAGGTCGTAGACGGAGTCGACGCCCTGGATGTACATGGCGATGCGCTCGAGGCCGTAGGTGATCTCGACGGGAACGGGGTCGACCTCGATGCCGCCCACCTGCTGGAAGTAGGTGTACTGCGTGACCTCCATGCCGTCGAGCCAGACCTCCCAGCCAAGACCCCAGGCGCCCAGCGTGGGGCTCTCCCAGTCGTCCTCGACGAAGCGCACGTCATGCTTGGCGGGATCGAGACCGATGGCGGCGAGCGAGCCGAGATAGAGGTCCTGGGAATCCGCCGGGCAGGGCTTCAGGATCACCTGGAACTGGTAGTAGTGCTGCATGCGGTTGGGGTTCTCGCCGTAGCGGCCATCGGCCGGGCGGCGGCACGGCTGCGGATAGCAGGTGCGCCAGGCGGCAGGTCCGAGGCTGCGCAGCGTGGTGGCGGTGTGGAAGGTGCCGGCGCCCACCTCGGAGTCATACGGCTGCATGACGGTGCAGCCCTGCTCCGCCCAGTACTTGTCCAAGGCGAGGATCATGTCTTGGAATGTGAGAGCATCAGGATTCATCGATCAAGCCTTTCGTAGTTCGAACATGACCTTCTATATGGTAGCAATATCCTCGGGAGGCCAGAAAATGACCACGGCATGGGCATTGACGTCCTCGACGGCGACGGGGCCCGTCGCACGCGAGTCGCGCGAGTTGACGCGGTTGTCGCCCATGACCCAGATATAGCCTTGCGGAACCGTGTAGGGATAGACGATCGAGGGATCGTCCGGCTCGAGCGGATAGGTGGGAAGCCCAAGCGTATAGGGCTCGTCCAGCGCAACGCCATCGACGTAGACGACCCCGTCGACAAGGTCGACCGTCTGGCCCTCCGTCGCGATGACGCGCTTGATGAGGATGACCGTCTGGCCGTCCTCCTCGCGCTCGAACGTGACGATCTCGCCGGGCACGGGGTCGCGGAAGTGATACGAGACCTTCTCGCCGATAACGCGGTCGCCCACCTTGATGGTCTGCTCCATCGAGCCCGTGGGGATCTCGTAGGAGTCGATGATGAACGTGCGGACGAGCAACGTGAGCACGACGGCGAGAATCAGCGTGAGCAGAAAGCTCGGGGATTTGCGCTCCTCTTCCACCGGGGTGAACTCGGCGGCGGGATTATCCTTGAAGTGTGCTCCCCTCGCCATGGCCGCCTCCCTTCTGGTACGCATCAAAAAGATCGGGACGGAACCGCTTGGTGCGCTCGAGGGCCGATTTCAGCCTCCAAGCATCGACGGCAGCGTGGTCGCCCGAGAGAAGAACGTCGGGGACGGACATCCCCCTGAAGACGGCGGGCCTCGTGTACTGCTCGTACTCGAGCAGGCCGTCCGAGAACGACTCGTCGCGCGCGCTCATCTCGTCGCCCAGCGCGCCCGGTATGAGGCGCACGAGCGCATCGGTCACGCAGAGCGCGGGCAGCTCGCCGCCCGTGAGCACGAAATCGCCGAGCGAGATGACCTCGTCGGCCAGGGTGTAGACGCGCTCGTCCATGCCCTCGTAGCGGCCGCACACGAAGAGGATGCGCTCGTTCGATGCGAGGCGCTCGGCGGTGCGCTGCGTGAACGGCGCCCCGACGGGCGAGAAGAACACCACGTGGGCAGGCGTATCGCACATCGCCTGGATAGCCTCGACGGCCTCGAAGATGGGCTCGGGCTTCATGAGCATGCCCTGACCGCCGCCGAAGGGCGCATCGTCCACGGTGTTGTGGCGATCGTGCGTCCAATCGCGCAGGTTGTGGGCATAGAACTCGAAGAGGCCCTTCGCACGGGCGCGCCCCATGATCGAGGACGACATATACGGCTCGAAGAACTCGGGAAAGACCGAAAGCGTCTCGTAGCGGTGCATGGGCATCAGAGCTCGCCTTCGAGCACCGCTCCCCCGGGAAGGGAGAGGCGGATGGTATCCACGTCGACGGACTCGACAAACTCGGGCAGTACGGGAACAAGCAGCTGGCCTGCGGCGCCCTCTAGCACGAACACGTCCTGGGTAGGCCCGGCCATGACCTCGGCCACGCGCCCGAGTTCTCCTCGCGAGGCGTCGATGACGCGCTTGCCGATGAGCGATTCCCTATCGAGCAGCTCGATGTCCTCGGGAAGATCGTCCATGCGGGCGAGCACGGTCTTGCCCACAAGCTCCTGAGCGTCTCCGATGGAATCGATGCCCGCAAACGAGACGAGCTGCGACGAGCCCTCGGGAGAGCTTGCGGAGCGAACCTCGAGATAGCGATCGGATTTGAGGGCGGGCGGCACGAGTGCCACGGTCATGCCCTTAGATAAGAGCGAAGGAAGGCCGTGGACTGATGCGACCACGACCTCCCCAGATTTTGCATGCGTCTTGACTACGCGCGCTATCGTCTTCCAACGAGTCCGCACGATGGCCCTAGCCCAGAACCTCGACTTCGACCTCCGTGCCCACACGCTGGCCCAGTGCGCGGGCAAGGGTGCGGATTGCCTTGATGGTGCGGCCGCGACGACCGATGATGCGACCGGCGTCCTCCTCGGCGCAGCTGACCTCGATCAGGGCGCCGGACGCGCTGTCGGTGACATCGAGCGTGACCGCATCCTCATCATCGACCAGACCGCACACGATGTACTCGACAAGATCGGCGACCTTGTCGGAGGGCATGGCGGATGCAGCCTGATCGACCTCGACGGTCTCAGGTGTGTCCATGGATAACCTCGTTACTCGGCAGCTTCCTCAGCTGCTGCGGCGGCCTCCTCGGCCTCCTTAGCGGCCTTGGCGGCAGCCTTCTTGGAGAGCTTGACCTTCTTCTCGGCCACGGGGGCGCCATCGCGGGCAACCTTGATGAGAGCGGCGACGGAATCGGTGGGCTTGGCACCCTTCGCGATCCACTCGTCGATCTTCTCGAGGTCGAGGTCGATGACCTTCGGGGAGACGACGGGGTTGTACTTGCCGACCTCCTCGATGTAACGGCCATCGCGGCGAGCGCGGGCGTCGGCGACGACAACGCGGTAATACGGACGCTTCTTTGCACCATGACGGGCGAGACGGATCTTAACTGCCAATGAAAGCTCCTCTAGACGGGCGGTGCACGGGATAATGGTGTTGGCTGCACCGCAAGCCATATTGCAACTTGTTTATTCTACGACAAAGACGATTCGCCGCAAGGGCGCTCTTTTCAGAATTTTGAGTATTTGATGTAGGCTCATGTATAATGAACATATGTTCGATGACCGTACACAGAGCACCGCGCCCCTTTGGCAAGGCCGCGCCATAGGCCTGCTCGACCTCGACGCCTTCTTCGCATCGGTCGAGCAGCTCGATCATCCCGAGTGGCGCGGGCTTCCCGTCATCGTGGGCGGGTCCGCCGATAAGCGCGGCGTGGTGTCCACGGCCTCCTACGAGGCGCGCGCCTTTGGCGTCCACTCCGCCATGGCCTCGGCGACGGCGCGCCGCCTCTGCCCCGACGCCATCTGGACCACGGGCAACTTCACGCGCTACCGCGAGATGAGCGCGAAGGTCATGGGGTTTCTCATCGACGAGACACCGCTCGTCGAGCAGGTCTCCATCGACGAGGCGTTCTTCGACATAACGCCCGGCCGTTATTCAAAGGAAGAGCCCTACGAGGTGTGCGCCCGCATCCAAAGCCGCGTGGCCTCCCTCGGCATCAGCTGCTCCATCGGCCTGGGCACCAGCAAGAGCGTCGCCAAGATCGCCTCCGAGCGCGATAAACCGCGCGGCCTCACCGTGGTCTTTCCCGGTACCGAGCAGGCGTTTCTCGCGCCGCTGCCCGTGAGGGCGCTGAGCGGCATCGGAGCTGCTGCCGAGAAGGGCCTCGCAGCGCTTGGCATCTCCACGCTCGGACAGCTCGCACGGGCAGACAAGATGGACCTCGTCCGCGTGTTCGGCAGCGCTGCAGAGAAGATGCGCCTGCGCGCAGCCGGCCTCGAGCAGAGCGCCGTGCAGTCCGCCTATGCCGAGGAGGATCCCAAGTCGGTCTCGAACGAGCGGACCTTCGAGCACGACCTGACCGACCGCTCCGAGATCGAGGCGGCCATCCTGCATATCGCATCCATGGTGGGCAGGCGCCTGCGCAAGAAGGGGCTCAGGGGCAGCACGGTCACGCTCAAGGTGAAGCACTCCCCCACCAGCTCGCACACGGCGCAGATGCGCATTCCCGCGCCTTCGGATGACGAGCATGTCTTCGGGCCCTATGCCATGTCGCTACTCGACAAGGTGTGGCGCCAAGGGCAGCCCGTGCGCCTTATCGGTGTGGGCCTGTCGCACTTCGATGGCGCACCCGCACAGGCGAGCCTCTTCGAGGCCGCAGATCCCCAGGCGGGAAAGCTCGCGGCGGCAACGGACCTCGTCCGCGCACGCTTTGGAGATGCGGCTATCTCCTTCGGCCGCGACCTGAGGTTCCGCGAGAGCGTTTCCGATACGGCCCCCATGGGAAAGGCCGATTCATAGCAGCTGGATTGTCCGGGTTGCTTTACGCCTGGGAGTCGTCCCCGTTGTCGGCAAAGGCGAGCTCGACATGCGGAGCCTCGCCCCACAGGCGCTCAAGGCGGTAGAAGTCGCGCGTATCGGGCAGAAACAC
>CAMNAH010000050.1 GCA_946530775.1 uncultured Coriobacteriales bacterium | reverse complement strand
GCGTGGAAGAGCTCCGCGGTTCGCCCAAGAGGCCGAGAAGGCCAAGGATTCCAAGGGCGCGTTCGCCAAGCTGCTCGCCTATACCGCCGAGTATCGCGCGGCGCTCGTTATCGCTGTGATCGCGAGCGTCGTCTCGGTGGTCCTCTCCGTGATCGGTCCCAAGATGGCGGGGGAGGCCACGACGGTGCTCTTCGAGGGCGCCTCGGCCAAGCTCGCGGGCACGGGCGAGATCGACTTCGCGCGCATCCGCTCCATCATCATCGCCCTGATGGCGCTCTATATCATCTCCTCGGGCGCAAGCCTCATCCAGTCGTGGATCATGGCGACCATCACCCAGAAGCTCTCGTATCGCATGCGCAAGCAGGTTGCCGAGAAGATCAGCGTGATCGAGCTCTCGTACTTCTCGCACGAGGACAACTCCATCGGAGACGTGCTCTCGCGCATCACCAACGATGTCGATACGGTGGCCCAGTCGCTCAACCAGAGCGTGACGCAGGTCATCACCTCCATCGTCCAGATCATCGGCATCCTCGTGATGATGCTCACCATTTCGCTGCCGCTCACGCTCGTGGTGCTCGCCACGGTGCCGCTCTCGCTTGTGATCGTCATGCGCATCGTCAAATACTCGCAGCGCTACTTCAAGCTCCAGGCCGATACGCTCGGAGACGTGAACGGCATCATCGAGGAGGACTTCGCCGGTCAGCAGGTCATCCAGGTGTTCAACCGCTCCGAGCAGGCGGTGGACGACTTCTCGGTCAAGAACGACGAGCTCTACGATGCATCGCTCAAGAGCCAGTTCCTCTCGGGCCTCATGATGCCGCTCATGGGGTTCGTGGGAAACCTCGGCTATGTCGCGGTGGTTGCCGTGGGCGGTGCGCTTGTAGCGGCAGGATCGCTCGTGCTGGGCGATATCCAGGCGTTTGTAGTCTATGTACGCAACTTCACGCAGCCCGTGCGCCAGTTCGCGGCCATCTCCAACTCGATCCAGCAGATGCTCGCCTCGGCAGAGCGCATCTTCGAGTTCCTCGCGGCCAATCCCGAGCCCGATACCGCGCAGGAGGGCGAGCGTCTTGCGAACGAGGAGGGCGCCGTCCGCTTTAACCACGTGCGCTTTGGCTACACCCCCGAGAAGACCATCATCCACGACTTCACGCTCGACGTCTCACCGGGCCAGCGCGTCGCCATCGTGGGTCCCACGGGTGCGGGCAAGACCACCATGGTCAAGCTCCTCATGCGCTTCTACGATGTGGACGATGGCGCTATCTACGTGGGCGAGCACGACATCCGCGACCTTGAGCGCGCCGATTTGCGCGACAATTTCGCCATGGTGCTGCAGGAGACGTGGCTGTTCCAGGGCACCATCGCGGAGAACCTGCGCTTCGGCAAGCTCGACGCCACCGACGAAGAGGTACGCACCGCCGCCAAGATGGCCTACTGCGACCAGTTCATCAAGATGCTGCCCGGAGGCTACGACTTCGAGATCAACGAGATGGCCACCAATCTCAGCCAAGGTCAGCGCCAGCTTCTCACCATCGCCCGCGCCATCCTCGCCGACAAACCCATCCTCATCCTTGATGAGGCCACCTCGAACGTCGATACGCGTACCGAGGAGCTCATCCAGCGCGCCATGGACCGCCTCATGTACGGCCGCACCTCGTTCGTCATCGCGCACAGGCTCTCCACCATCAAAGATGCAGATATCATCCTCGTGATGGATGGTGGCGATATCGTGGAGAAGGGCACCCACGACGAGCTGCTCGCACACGGCGGTCTCTATGCTCAGCTCTACAATTCCCAGTTCTCAAACTAGGTGCTGCGGGTAACGAATAGGGTTAACGGCTCCCGCCCCGCGGTGCTGCGGTATAATTCTTGAGATTATGGAACTCGGATCTTCGCTTAGCGCGTCGAGAGGAGAAACGAAATGACGGCACCCGTTACCGGAACGCTTAGGGTCTCCAACGATGTCATCGCCGACCTCGCCGGCTATGCGGCCATGGAATGCTATGGCGTCACCGGCATGGCAGCCATCGACGACCAGAACGGCGTCGCGCGGCTGCTTCCCACCTACAAGCTCCGCAAGGGCATCGATGTCACCACCGAGGACGGCCATGTGGTCGTGAGCCTGCATGTCATCGTCGATCAGGGCGTCAACATGGCATCTGTCGTGGGCAACCTCGCCAGCTCCGTCAAGTTCCTGCTCAAGCAGATCGCCGAGCTCGACGATGTCGAGGTTCGGGTGCATATCGAGGGTATGCGCGCCTAACTGTTCATCTGGAGCGCATGCGCTCATAGCTATCGAGAGGTATTCGTCACCATGTCTGTTGCCAACGCAATCCGCACGTGCTTCCCGCTTGCCGCTCAGGTTGTAGCCGACCGCGCGGAGGAGATCAACAAGCTCAACGTCTTCCCGGTGCCCGACGGCGACACCGGCACCAACATGTCGCTTACGCTGGGCACGGTCGTCAAGGAGGTCGAGGCGCTTCCCGCTACGGCCACCATCGAGGACATCGCCAAGGCCATCACGCACGGCTCCCTCATGGGCGCCCGCGGCAACTCCGGCGTCATCACCAGCCAGATCCTGCGCGGCCTCGCCGAGGGCCTCTGCGACATGAAGGGCGACGAGATCACGCCCGCCGACATCGCCCACGCCTTCAAGCGCAGCCAGGAGGTCGCCTTCCAGGCGGTCCGCAAGCCCGTCGAGGGCACCATCCTCACGGTGCTGCGCGATATGGCCACCAAGGCCGATTCGCTCAAGAAGTCCAAGAAGTCCGTCTTCGACGTGCTCGACGACCTCGTGGTCGAGGCATACGAGTCCGTCGCCCGCACCCCCGACCTGCTTCCCGTCCTCAAGGAGAACGGCGTGGTCGACTCGGGCGCCTTCGGTTTCGCCACGTTCTTCGAGGCCTTCGTCAACTCCGTCGAGGGCAAGGCTGGCGAGCTCCGCGACTTCAACCCCACGGTCGATCCCGTCTCGGCCGATGACGCCAAGGCCCATGTTGCCGACGTGGTCGCCATCGAGCTCAACGACGACTGGGAGGGCTCCGAGTACCGCTACTGCACCGAGTTCCTCTTCCATGCCGCCGACGAGTCGTTCGACGTGGAGGAGAACCTCCGCTACCTCGCCAGCCTGGGCGATTGCGAGCTGCTCGTGGGCTCGTTCCCCGACTTCAAGATCCACGTGCACACCAACCGCCCCGACTATGCGCTGCGCCACATGATCCACCGTGGCCAGATCTTCGAGGTCTACATCCACAACATGGACCTCGAGGCCAAGGACCGCACCGCAAAGATCGCCGCCGATAAGGCCGCTGCCGAGGCCGAGAAGGCCCCGCGCAAGCCTCTGGGCTTCGTGGCCGTTGCCGCAGGAGCCGGCGAGGAGGAGATCCTCAAGTCCCTCGGCGTCGACGTGTGCGTCTCGGGCGGCCAGACCATGAACCCCTCCACGGCCGATATCCTCACCGCCATCGAGTCGGTCAACGCCGACGAGGTCATCGTGCTGCCCAACAACGGCAACATTCGCATGGCTGCCGAGGCCGCCGCGTCCGCATGCGAGGACAGCAAGGTCGTCGTGGTGCCCACCAAGTCCGTGCCGCAGGCCTTCTCCGCGCTCTTCGCCGTCGACTTCGAGGCCGATGCCGCCGAGAACGCCGAGAACATGATCGACGCGCTCGAGGGCGTGCGCGATGGCGAGGTCACCCATGCCGTGCGCGATTCCGCGGCCGCCGATGGCAGCCCCATCCATGCCGGCGACATCATGGGCATCCAGGGCGACGACATCCTCGTCGTCGGATCGTCCGTCGAGCAGGTCACGATCGACCTCATCGCCAAGATGATGGACGAGGAGGAGGGCGACACGCTCACCATCCTTGCGGGCGCCGACATGGCCGACGAGCCCTTCGCCGCGCTTGTCGAGCGTATCGGCGACGAGTTCCCCGACCTCGAGATCGATGATCATCGCGGTGAGCAGCCGCTCTATCCTGTGATCTTCTCGATCGAGTAGCCGGAGGCGCCGTGGACGGTGGCCTCAGCATTCCAGAGACAGGCGATCGCCTGACCCGCTCCCGTTCGTTCTCGGACGGCGTGCGCAGGCTGCGCTATGTGTCTGGCGCGCGCGGCGATGCGCTCGAACGGTTGGGCATCGTGCGCGTGCGCGATCTTCTGCTGCATGTGCCGCGGCGCTATCTCGACTTCACGCGTACCACCAAGATCGGGTTCTGCGAGGTGGGGCAGAGCGTCACCGTTGTGGGGACCATCGACCGCATCTCGCAGCGCCAGCCGCGCCCGCGCATGAACATCGTCACCATCGACATCTTCGATGAGACGGGAACGCTCTCCGCGACCTTCTTCAGGCAACCGTGGCTCTTCCAGCAGCTCCATAAGGGCGACGTGGTCGCGCTTTCGGGCGAGGTGCTCTTCTACAAGGGCTTCAAGCAGATGAAGGCTCCTTTCCTCGAGCAGCTCGAGGGATCGGGCGGCGCCTCGGACTACGCGCGCGTGCTTCCCGTGCATCCGGTGGGGGAGGGCATCACCGCCTCCTGGATGCGCCGCATCATGTCCGCAGCCCTCGCCGACGTGGGCGATATCTGCGATTTCCTTCCTGCCGAACTTGTCTGCTCGCACGGGTTCATGACGCTTGCTCGGGCGCTTCGCGAGATCCATTTCCCCAGCACGGTGGCAACTGCCGAGCAGGCGCGTCGACGCCTTGCCTACGACGAGCTCCTCTGCCTGCAGCTTGCCCTGCTCACGCGCCAGCAGATCGACCTCGGAGGTCACGAGCCGTTCGTCCACGCCATCTCGGGCACCCATGTCTCCGCGCTGCGTGCGGCGCTTCCCTTCGCCCTCACCGACGAGCAGGAACAGGCCGTCTCCGACATCCTCTCCGATATGGCCGCTCCGCGTGTCATGAACAGGCTCCTTCTGGGCGACGTGGGCACGGGCAAGACGGCCGTCTGCGCCGTCGCGCTCGCCGCGGTGGCCGACTCGAATACCCAGGCTGCCGTTATGGCCCCCACCTCGGTTCTTGCGCGCCAGTATGCCGAGAAGGTGGGCCCGCTCCTCGATGCTGCAGGCGTTTCCTGGGCATTCATTACCGGGGCGACGCCTGCGCAGGAGCGCGCAGAGGCAGCCGCCCGCATTGCAAGCGGCGCTATCGACGTCGTTTTCGGCACCACCGCGGTGCTTTCCGATGATATCGTCTTCAAGAAGCTCTCGCTCGTCGTCATCGATGAGCAGCACCGCTTCGGCGTCAACCAGCGCGCACGGCTCCGTAGCAAGGGTGCGGGCGCCGATATGCTCACCATGACGGCGACGCCTATTCCGCGCACGCTCGCATTGTCGCTCTATGGCGATGTCGATGTATCGCGTATCCGCAGGCGTCCCGTGAAGGGTGCGGGCATCACGACGAAGGTTGTCACGCCCGAGAACCTCGATATCGCCTACAGCGCCATCCGCGCGGCGGTGGACGAGGGCCACCAGGCCTACGTCATCTGCCCGCTCATCGACAGCGATGACGATGGATCTGCCCTCGATGACGTGGTCGAGGATGCCGTGACCCAGGAGAGCCTGCATGCCGCCGTGGCAACGCGCGAAGAGCTTTCGAATCGCATCTTCCCCGACCTGCGCGTGGGGATCCTGAACGGCCGCATGAACGCTGCCGAGAAGGACGAGGTCATGACACGGTTCCGCGCGGGCGAGATCGACATCCTCGTCTCGACCACCGTGGTCGAGGTGGGCGTCGACGTGCCCAACGCCACGGTCATGCTCATCTTCAATGCGGATCGCTTCGGCCTCGCCACCCTGCATCAGCTGCGCGGCCGCGTGGGCCGCGGTGCCCACGCCGGCATGGTCTACCTCTCCAGCGCGGCCCGCGAGGGTTCCACCGCGCGCACGCGCCTCTCGGCGCTCGAGAAGACCTCCGATGGCTTCGAGCTCGCGGAGCTCGACCTCAAGCTTCGTCATGAGGGCGAGGTGCTCGGATATCGCCAGAGCGGCGGCGTCACGCTCGCCATCTCGGATCTCGCGACAGACCTCGACCTTATCGAAGCCGCCCATGCCGACGCCCGTGCCATCGCAGAGGGCGACCCCTCGCTTTCATCTCCAGAGCTGAGGCCGCTCGCCTACGAGGTCAGGAGCCGCTTCTCAGTGTATTTCGACGAGACGGAGCGCTCATGAGAATCGTAGCCGGAACCTGGAAGGGGAGGGTCATCGATGCTCCTCCCGGACGCGATACGCGTCCCACCACCGAGCGCACGCGCGAATCGATCGCCTCGACGCTCCTCTCGCTCTTCGACCTTTCCTTCGAGGGCGTGCGCGTGCTCGATGCCTTCGCGGGCTCCGGGGCCTTCGGCATCGAGATGCTCTCGCGCGGTGCCGAGAGCTGCGTGTTTATCGATGCGGATCGCCGCGCCATCCAGGTCATCAAGAAGAACCTCGCTTCGCTGCACGCCTCCACGCGCAGCTATCGCGTCATCTGCTCCGATGCACGCAAATCGGTGAAAACACTTGCCGTGAAGGATTGCCGCTTCGACCTCATCTTCCTCGATCCGCCCTATATCATGTCCGAGGTCGCGGTGTCCCAGCTCGTCCAGATGCTCATCGACGAGCACTGCGTTACCATGGGATGCATCGTCGCCTACGAGCGTGCGACATCCGCGCCCTCGCTCGATGTTGCGCGCCTCGAGCTGGTGCGCACCAAGAAGCTCGGCGAGACGTCCATCGACTACTTCCAGATTGGAGACGAGCATGACTAGGCCTGTCGAGCATGTCTGCGTTCCCGGAACCTTCGATCCCGTGACCTTCGGCCACATCGATGTGATCCGGCGTAGCTGCCGTCTCTTCGACCGAGTCACCGTGGCCGTTGCGGCGAGCTACGGCAAGAACGGCTCGGGCCCCGTGTTCTCGCTCGACGAGCGCGTCGCCATGGTGCGCGAGGCTGTTGCCGAATGCGGCGTCGAGGGCAACGTGGATGTAGTGGGCTTCGAGGGCCTGCTTGTTGATTTCTGCCATGAGATCGGCGCGGGAGCCGTGGTCAAGGGCCTGCGTGCCATGACCGACTTCGAATACGAGCTCCAGCAGGCAGACGTCAATAACCGTCTGGCATCCGATATCGAATCGGTCTACGTGATGGGCAGCCGCGAATACGGCTACATCTCATCTTCTATCGTGCGCGAGCTCGCAACGTTGGGACGTGACGTGTCGTTTCTCGTTCCCGCGTGCGTCGAGAAACGCCTTGCGGCGCGTTTCGCACGCCCGTAAGCGCCGTTTGAGTGCTCGTACGTGCGTTATGGCGGAGTTCTGCTAGTATTACAATAATTATGGCTATCAGCCTTTGCGCAGCCATGCGCAAGGCATGTGATGAAAGGAGCCCTGGATGCAGCCAGGCGAGGAGATCGAGAGCTTGGTCGACGAGCTCGAGCAGATGGTAACCGAGGCAAGGTCGCCCCTTACGGGCGGCGGCGCCAAGAAGATCGTCGATTCGCAGGATGTCTACGAGATCCTCGATGAGATCCGCCGCGTCTTCCCCCAGGAGTTCGCCGACGCGCGCCGCATCCTCAAGGAGGAGCATGAGACCATCATGCGCGCGCAGCAGCAGGCCGATTCGATCATCGCCGATGCCCAGCAGCAGGCCATGATCCTCGCGGGCGACCAGGAGATCGTGCGCCTCGCCCAGCAGCAGGCCGAGGCCATCCGCGACCAGGCCGCCCAGTACGAGCGCGACACGCGCTACAACGCCGAGGAGTACGCCGACACCGTCCTCGCGCATCTCGAGGAGAACCTCA
>CAMNAH010000049.1 GCA_946530775.1 uncultured Coriobacteriales bacterium | reverse complement strand
GTTCTTGAGGCGCATGCCGTTGGGCAGCCAAAACGGGAATCCCGGGCCCTCGTCGGCGAACATGAAGAGCTCCATCTCCTGGCCGATCCTGCGGTGGTCGCGCTTCTTGGCCTCCTCGATGAAGGCGAGATGCGCGTCGAGCTCCTCCTTCGTGGGGAAGGCGATGCCGTTGATGCGGGTGAGCATCTTGTTGGCGGCGTCGTTCTTCCAGTAGGCGCCGGAGACGCCGGTGAGCTTGAAGGCCTTGAGGGCCTTGGTGTAGGTGATATGCGGGCCCACGCACATGTCGATGTACTCGCCCTGCTGGAAGAAGGTGATGCGGGCATCGGGATCGAGATCGTCGATATGCTCGGCCTTGTAGAGCTCGCCGCGCTCGGCCATGAGCGCCTTCGCCTCGTTGCGGGGAAGCTCGAAGGTCGTGAACTTGAGGTTCTCCTTGGCGATCTTCTTCATCTCGGCCTCGATGGCGGGGAAATCATCCTCGCTGATATGCGCATCGCCGAGGTCGACATCGTAGTAGAAGCCGTTCTCGGTGGCGGGACCGTAACCGAAATGCGTGTTGGGATAGAGGCGCTTGATGGCCTGGGCCATGATGTGGGCGGCGCTGTGGCGAATGACGTGCACTTCCTCCTCGGGAGCGCACTCCCCCACCGTGCCGTCGTTGAAAAGAACCTTCATGTGCTTCGCTTTCTCTGTTGCAGGGACGAACGTCAATTAAACCTCGATGGAGCAGAACGAGGTGCTCAGATACTGGCCTTCTTTAACCTCGATCTGGACGGGGTCGTCGAACATCTCGACCTCCAGATAGTAATTATCCTCATCCAGGGGGTCGGCGGTACCAAGAATCGCATAGAAGCCCTCGAAGTCATCGTCGGTGGGATTCAAGGTAACCGTGCCGGCGGGGAAATCGACGCCGGCCTTGTAGACACCGTCCATGGAGAGATTGCTCGCGGGCTTGGCGGAGGCGATGGGGTCGAGGGAGCAGTCCTCGAGCTCGATGTACTGGCCCTCCTTCAAGGTGACGTAGCAGCAGGAATCGAAGACCTCGCTATTGATCATATTGTCGAAATCGGTAGAGGAGTCATCCTCGTAGAGGGCGTAATAGCCCATGTTGTCGGGGTCGGCGTAAAGCTTGTACTCGCCGGGCTCGAGCCCCTCGCCCACAAGATAGGTTCCAGGGGCTATAGAACCGAGGGCACCCTCAGAGAGGGTGCCGACGGTGGGAACGCTCGGTGCGGTGAGCGTGGGAGCCGTGGAAACGGTTCCCGTATATGAGCCTATCGATCGATCGAAGAGGTTCTCCCAGACTTCGGGAACGGACGAACCGTAATCATCGCCGATATACTCGTCGAGAAGGCCGGAGGCCACGCCCTCCTCGTTGATGACGTTCAGGATGTAGAGGCCAACCTCGTCGTCGACGTTGACAAGCACCATGCCCTGGCGCCCAGAGGGGCTCTCGACAGCGGCAAGACCGAGATCGTCGTCGAGCCACTCGACATCGAGGACCTCGATGTTGCAGAGCTTGTTGAAGGCGTCCTCTGCGGAGCTGTAGTCGCGGTCGTCTACCACGATGACATAGACGCAGGAGTCGCCCTTGCCGTTCACACCGAGCGACGTGATCTCATCGTAGAGATACTCGTAATCGTTGTTGCTCGAAACGTAGAAGGCATCGTTGCCGTCCTCGGAGACCCACCACTTGTTGCTGTCGGTCCACTCGAAGCCCTCGCCCTCGATCGTGTCAACGAGATCGGAGCCGTCGAGCTCGAAGATGCTGTAGACCGTGGGGTTGCCCTTGGAGTCGAGGAGCTCGTAATCGCCGGCAGGCGTGACGGCGGGCGTGTTGCCGCCGCCGGAGTTGCCGCCGCCGGAGTTGCCTCCGCGACCGAAGGCCATGAAGAGCAGGAAGCCCACGAGCGCGAGTGCGACCGCTGCGATGGCGATCTTGGCGACCGGGGACTTCTTGACGGGAGCAGCGGCGGCAGGAGCCGTGGCAGCGGGCTGGTACGAATAGCCGGCAGGCTGCTGCGCCACCGGCGTGGGCGGCGTATAGGTCTGCTGGGGTGCGGGCGTCGTGTAAGCCTGAGGCGCAGGTGCAGTGTAGGAGGCTGCAGGAGCCGCATAAGCTGCCGTCTCGGCCGGCGTCACAGGAGCCGAGATGGTGGTGGGCTCGGTGTAAGCGGGATTGACCGTCGTGGGCTGAACGGGCGCGACGGGCTCCACATAGGCCGCGGGCTCTGCAGGAGCGGCAGCGGGCGCTACAGGCGCGACCGGGGCCACGGGGGCAACGGCAGGCGCGGGTGCGGGAGCAGGTGCGGGCTCGACGGGCGCAGGGATGGAGACCGGCTCGGGAGCAGGCGCGGCTTCGGCAACAGGCTCGGGAACGACGACGGGCTCCAGCACGATGGGCTCGGGAATGGCGACAGGCTCAAGCACGATGGGCTCGGGAGCGGGCTCGGCAGCCGGCTCGGCCGCGGGTGCGGCGGCATCGGCGGAAAGCTCGCCGGCTGCGGCCATCTCGGCCTTCAGGCGCTCGAGCGCGTCCTCGACGCTCTCGGCTGCGTTCTCGACGGCCTCCTGAGCGGCCTCCGGAGCAGCCTCCACGGCCTCGATAACAGGCTCGACCTGCTCGGCTACGGTTTCGACGACCTCCTCGACAGGTGCCGCCACGGGTGCGGCAACGGGCTTCCCGCAGTTGGAGCAGAACGCCGCGCCGTCGGGAATCTGGGCACCGCAATGCGAACAATACATGCTGAGTCCCTTCTCTTTCAAAAACGCGGAGCCGCCCGAGCGGCCCCGCGTAGCGTCCAACCCTTGCAGTACCTATCTTACTGAATGCGCGTACGGCAGTACGGGCAAACCTTCCAATCGGCGTTAAGAGGACGGTGGCAGGTGGGGCACACGTTGCGTACCTGGGTGTTGCAGATGGGGCACACCACGAAGTCGCGGTCGATGGGGGCGCCGCACTTGGGGCAGATGCCGTAGTGGGAGAGCTGGTGCTCGCGCAGCGCGATGTCGAGGTCCTGCTCCTCACGGTCGATGAGGTAGGAGCTCGGACGGAGGATGACGTAGGCGAGCAGGCCGATGACGGGGATGACCGAGATGACGGCCCACATCCACCAGGGCTCGGCGCCACGGCGCTGGGCGTCGCGGATGACGTAGACGATGGAGAGCACGTACAGCATGACGACGCAAGCCACCATGAGGTAGAGGACCATACGTACTTCGGGCGTGATCAGCTGATCGAGAAGTTCCTGCATTCGAGATGCTCCTTAACGCAATTGACCTACACGGAGTTCCTTCATACAAAGTCAGATTGTAGCAGACGACAACCCAAGAGTGCCGAGAACAAGCTGTTTGAAGCGGACGCAGGCGCGGCATACCGACAATTTCCATATATTTGCCAAGGATCCGTCGCATCGGGCAGATCCTTGGCAGGGGCATTGCGTGAAAGGCTATTCGGAGAACAGGCTGTAAATCTCGGCAGGCGAATAGCCCACCTCACTGCCGATGAAGTCGTTGAGCATGCCCTGGGTGCACGCGGCTTCATTGAAGACAGTGACGTAGTAGGCGGAACCGGAATCCGACGTCGAGAAGACCACGAGGTCATCGGACGAGGACGGGCCGTGGACAAGGGCGACGCAGCTGTCGTCGCCGACCCAGGTGGCGCTGCCGTTCGACAGCGGCACCAGTGCGGAAAACGCATCATCAACGGAAGCGTACTGCGAGGCATCGACCGCGATGGTGAAGTTCGCCGGGGAGTCTCCGCCATTCGCGGCGAGCGCCTGGATATCGGCGAGGGTGTACTCGTAATCATCGGGACCGTAGACGAAGAAATAGGAGGAATCCCCGGACTCGTAGATGAGACCCTCATCGTCCCAATGCCAGCCGAGGGAATCGAGCATCGCGCAGATATCCGCACCCGTCAGCTCCTCGATCGCATAGACGGTGGGGTTGCCGTTGGCGTCGACGGCATCGGCCGGATAGGAGACCACGACGGGCTCGACCTCGGGAAGATCGGGGACGGTGACCTCGGGAACCGTGTATTCGATCGTCGGGACCTCGGGCTCATGCGTTGGCGTATCTCCGAACAGCGCATTGACGGCCGTCCTCACGCCGAAGGCCACAAGGAAGGCGATCGCGAAGATGAGCAGCCTGATACCGAGCCTCTTTCCGACCATCGCAGCCTTCGCGGTTGCCGGGGCTGCCGCTTGCGTCTGCACCTGGGGCTGCTGGGCGGGGCTGTACACCTGCTGCGGGGTATAGGCGGCCGTCTCTCCGGCGGAATGCCCTACCGGTGCGGGTATGGTGCTCTGAGGCGACGCAATCGGGGCGGGGATGGTGCTCTGAGGTGAAGCCATCGGCGGCTCTTCGGAGGTGGGAAGCTGGCTGCCGCATTTGGGGCAGAACTTGGAACCAGGCGTGATCTCGGTACCGCAGTTTGGGCAGAACATAGGGCATACCCCTTCCCACGCGAGGATGGCGGATGGCAGGAACGTGATTAGTATAAGCCACTAAATGGATTGCAATGCCGTGCCAGCGGAATGCTACAGGAGAATGCCCGCAACCTCGCCGGCGAGGGTGATCGACCCGCAGGCGATGTAAGACGTGTCGGAAAGCGCACCGATGGCCTGCGAAACGGAGGGGTAGACGCCCGTGACGTCGGCGCCGGCCTCGCGGAAGAGCGATGCGAGCTCCTCTGCGGGAAGCGCGCGATGCGAGGAGGTCTGCGTGCAGGCAACGCGGGGAAACTCGGGCGCGAGGAGCTCGACGATCCCCTTCACGTCCTTGTCGGCGAGCACGGCGCAGAGCAGCATGGGGCGCATGGCAACGTCGGGCTCGACAGCGCGCACGGCCGTGAGGAAGGTCTCGACGCTCTGCGGATTGTGGCACGCGTCGATGAGGACGGGGGGTTCCTGTTGGAGCAGCTGGAAGCGACCGGGCGTGGGACATGATGCGATGGCGGCATGGAGCTTCTCGGGATCGATGGCGCGGCCGAGATAGTCTTCGGCGAGGCAGACCGCGCAGGCGATATTGGCGCCCTGATAGCTCGGCTTGCATGCCGCGAGCCCTTCGTAGGAGGTGCGGGACGTGGAGACGTCGAGCACGAGCGGGGAGCCGATTCCGTGCGGATGCTCGGTGATGACATAGCTCGCATGGGGATAGCCCTCATGCGCGCGGATCTCGCCCTCGAGCATCTCTCCCGCTGCATCGGCGAGGTTCTGCGGCAGTAGCAGCGTAGGCGTGACACCCTCGGCAGCGCACCGGCCGAGGAAGACGTCCTCGACGGAGGCGGGAGTTGCGGTGCCCACGCCCAGCACGCAAGTACGGCCGGCCTTGATGATGGCGGCCTTCTCCCCCGCGATGGCCTCGACGGTGTCGCCGAGCACGTGCATGTGGTCGAGGCCCACGCCCGTCACGGCGACGGACCTGATGGACTTGACGGCGCTCGTGGCGTCCCAGCGGCCGCCCATGCCGCACTCGAGCACGGCCACGTCGACGCCGGCCTCGGCATAGACCACGCAGGCGGCGACGGTGAGCAGATCGAACTCGGTGATGTCGTAGGGGCGCTCCCCCGCAGCGCTGCGACGCGCGTTGACACGCTCGCCGGCAAGCTTGGCAGCGGCGATACCGCGGGCGAACTGCTCCTTAGAGACGGGGCTTCCCTGTACCTCCATGCGCTCGGTGTAGGAGACGAGCTCGGGGCTGGTGTAGAGCGCGGTGCGGTAGCCCTCGGCCATGAGGATGGCCGCGGTGTAGCGCGACGTGGACGTCTTTCCGTTGGTGCCGGCGATCTGGATCGCCTCGAAGCGCTTATCGGGATCGCCCAGCTCGGCAAGCATATCCTCGACGGTCTCGAGCATGGGCGAGATGCCGAACTTGAGCACCTCGTGGAGCACGTGGAGCGACTCCTCGAAGGTGATCTCGGGAACGTCGAAGGGCAGCTTGTAAGCGGGCATGGTTACTTCTTCTTTCCGTAGATGAACCAGTAGGTCGCGGCCACGATGATAGCACCGCCCACGAGGTTGCCGAGGGTGGCGAAGACGATGTTGGAGACCATGCCGGCAACGGTGACGGAATCGAGGCCGAGGGCACCCTGGGTGAGAAGTCCCAGGGGGATGAAGAACATATTGGCGACGCAGTGCTCGTAACCGCAGGCGACGAATCCGGCGACGGGAACCACGGCGGCCATGAACTTATCGGTGACCGAGGTGCCGGCAAATCCCATCCACACTGCAAGGCACACGAGGATGTTGCAGAGGACGCCGCGGAAGAAGGCAACGTTTGGTGCAAGGCCGGCCTTGGCCGTGGCAACGGAGACGATCGTCTCCCCCACCGCGCCGCCGCCGAGCGTGCGGAATGCGGCGAGATGTAGCAGCAGCGCCAGGACGAGCGAGCCCACGAGGTTGCCCACATAGACGATGGCCCAGCGGGACAGCACGTTCTTCCATGTGTACTTCTTGGAGAGCATGCCGATCACCATGAGGCTGTTGCCCGTGAAGAGCTCCGCACCCGCAACCAGCACGAGGAAGAGGCCGAGCGCGAAGGAGACGCCGCCGAGAAGCGACGAGAGGCCAAACCCGAGCGAGGAGTCGGACTTCACGACGAGCATGAACGTGGCGCCGAGGCCGATGTAGAGGCCTGCGAGGCATGCGAGCGCGAACGCCTTCGCAGGGGCAAGGGACGCCTTGGCCTGGCCGACCTTCTCGGCAGAGGCCTCGATCTCAGCAGGTGAGAGCATGTTGCTACACTCCAATCAGGTTCAAAGCCTCTTCGCGGGCCTTGAGGTCGGTCTTGAGGAATCCGCGCACGGCGGAGGTGACGGTCTTGGAGCCGGCGGCGCGGACGCCGCGCATGTTCATGCAGGAGTGCTCGGCCTCGAGCACCACGAGCACGCCGCGCGCGTTGAGGCGGTCCATCACCGCGTCGGCGATCTGGTTGGTGAGGCGCTCCTGGAGCTGCGGACGGCGGGCATAGCCGCTCACACAGCGGGCGAGTTTGGAGAGGCCCGTGATCTTGCCCTCGTTGGGCAGATAGCAGATGTGCGCCTTGCCCGTAAAGGGAAGCAGATGATGCTCGCACATGGACGCGAAGGGGATGTCCTTCACGATGACCATGTCCTCGTTGCCCGGCTCGTCGAACTGCTTGAGCAGGTGGAAGCTCGGGTCCTCCTGCATGCCGCCGAAGATCTCCTCGCAGGCGCGCGCTACGCGGTCGGGCGTGCCGACGATGCCCTCGCGGTCGGGATCCTCGCCGATGCCGATGAGGAACTCGCGTACCGCAGCCTCGATGCGCGGCTTGTCGATCTTGCTATAGGTGAGCTTGGTGGTCATGCTAGGCCCTTCTCTCGGCCGCCTCGATGACATGCTTGGCCAGGATGGCGGTGGTGACGGAGCCGACGCCGCCGGGGACGGGCGTGATGGCATCGACGATGGGTGCGACCTCATCATAGAGCACATCGCCCGCGAGCTTGTTGTTCTTCTCGTCCCAATTGATGCCGACGTCGATAACGACCTGGCCGGGCGCGACGGAGGCGGCGGTGGCGGTGCCGATGTGACCCGCGGCAACGACGAGAATCTCTGCCTTGGCGCACTCGGCGGCAAGGTCGCGCGTGCGCGTGTGGCACATGGTGACGGTGGCGTTCTTGGCCTGGAGCATCATCGAGACGGGCTTGCCGATGACGAGCGAGCGGCCCACCACGGTGACCTTGGCGCCGGTGAGGTCGTAGCCGTAGAAGTCGAGCAGCTCGATGACGGCCTCGGCCGTGCAGGGGGCGAAGCCCACCGGACGGTTGGCGAAGACGCCGAAGAGCGAGCCCTCGGTGATGCAGTCGACGTCCT
>CAMNAH010000048.1 GCA_946530775.1 uncultured Coriobacteriales bacterium | reverse complement strand
TGGACCCCATCCACATCGACCCGCCCACGCTCTCCATCGTCTTCGAGCCCTCCACCTCGCCGCTGGTGGGTCGCGAGGGCGACATCGTCGGCGGCCGTCAGCTCAAGGAACGCCTCATGACCGAGGCCGAGAACAACGTGACCATGCGCATCGAGGAGCTCGCCGACAAGAGCGGCGTCGAGGTCGCCGGCCGCGGCATCCTGCACCTCTCCGTCCTCATGGAGACCATGCGCCGCGAGGGCTACGAGTTCCAGGTGGGCCGCCCGCGCGTGCTCTTCAAGAAGGACGCGCAGGGCAACCGCCTCGAGCCCATCGAGCAGGCCGTCGTCGAGTGCCCCAACGAGTACTCCGGCAAGGTCATCGAGGTCTTTGGCACCGCCGGCGGCACCATGGTGAGCATGGAGGCCGGCACCACCCAGACCCACCTCGAGTTCCGCATCCCCACGCGCGGCATCATGGGCCTCAAGAACCGCATCCTGAACGTCACGCACGGCGAGGCCGTGTTCTACCACACGTTCCTCGAGTACGGTCCCTTCGCGGGCGATATCGGCGGCCGCGCCAACGGCGTGATGGTCTCGATGACCACCGAGCCCGCCGTGGCCTATGCGCTCGGCACCCTGCAGGAGCGCGGCGCGCTCTTCGTGGCGCCCGGCGACGACTGCTACGAGGGCATGCTCGTGGGCGAGCGTCCGCAGTCGGGCGATATGGTCGTCAACGTGGCCAAGACCAAGAACCTCGGCAACCAGCGCTCCTCGACCGCCGACATCGCCGTGCAGCTCACGCCTCCGCGCACCTTCACGCTGGAGGAGGCGCTCGAGTACATCATGGACGACGAGCTGGTCGAGATTACGCCCAAGAGCATCCGCATGCGCAAGCGCCTGCTCACCGAGACCGAGCGCCGCAAGTACAACGTGCGCCACGGCCTGGTGGCCAAGCTCGACGCTTAAAGCCCCAATCAGTCCTTATCGATCCGCTCCGCGGCGTGCTTGACCACGTCGCGGACGGATGACGTGACGTGCGGCGTGAAGTCCACGTCGACGGGCAGCATCACGTTGAAACGCAGCGAGAGGCGTCGCAGGATGACCGTGACGGCAACGCCTGCGATCACGGCGATGCCCTTGCCGCCGGGCACGAGAGAGGCGACCGCCCAATAGACGGCCGAGCCGGCCACCGCGCACACCGCATAGAAGTTGGACTGCTGGAAGATGCGCGGCACGTCGCCGAGAAAGACGTCGCGCAGCATGCCGCCGCCCACGCCGGTCATGGTTCCCATGAGGATGATGGAGAGGGGATTCAGCCCGTAGACCAGGGCCTTATCGGCGCCCATGACGGCGAACAGGCCCACGGCGAAGATGTCGATCCACTCGAGCAGGCGCGGGAAACGCTCCACAGGCCGCGGGAAGAGGAACACGATGACCGAGGTCACGAGCGAGGCGGCGATGGCGAGCGGCGAGTCGATCATATAAACGCCGCCGCGCTGCATCATGATGTCTCGGATAAGTCCGCCGCCCAGCCCGCAGATAAGGGCGAGGCCTATGAAGCCGATCAGATCGAACCTGCGCTCGTGGGCCACGAGCAGCCCCGAGAGCGATCCCACCACGATGGACGCGAGTTCGAGCCATTCGGGCAGCGAGACGGTTTGGACGCCGGATCCGGAAGCGGCGATGAAGAGCGAATCCAAGAAGCACCTCCTGTGTAATTTCAACGCATTAGAGAATACCGCGATTTGCGGGGAAAATCGTGTATACTATCCGTTGCGTTTCTTTTGGAGAGTTGTCCGAGCTGGCCGAAGGAGCACGATTGGAAATCGTGTAGGCGTCTAAAGCGTCTCCGGGGTTCGAATCCCCGACTCTCCGCCAGAACTTCCCGTGGCGCCCCAGGCTAGGGGGCGCCACGTTGCCATCATGGAGAGGTGGCAGAGTGGTTGAATGCGGCGGTCTCGAAAACCGTTTGGCCCTTCGGGGTCACGGGGGTTCGAATCCCCCCCTCTCCGCCATGTGAGCGAGCGCCCCGGCAACGGGGCGTTTTTTCTTTGCCTTTTGAGACAAAAACCGGCAGGAATTTGTCCCAAAAGGCTAAAACGGGCCTCGGCCGCACGCTTTCTCAGCCTTTTGAGACAAAAATCGGCGGGAATTTGTCCCAAAAGGCGGAGAAGGGCGAGAGAGGCGGATATCTGAGCGCCGGTCATCGTGGGTATACTGAGACCATACGCACTCCGGCGGAAAGGACCTGAGATGGCCTCCTATATCAACACCGACGGCTTCCGCGATGACAAGTACTTCGCGCGCTCGTGGGCGCTGCTCACCCGCGACCCCGGCTGGATCAAACCTGTGCTGGGCATGTGGCTCGCAGGGCTCATCCCCTTCGTGGGGCCGCTCGGCGTGACGGGCTATATCGTCGAGTGGGCACGTCTCACCGCATGGGGCGTCTCGTCGGCACCCAAGCAGCGCGACATCCAGATAGGCGCCTGCATCAAGAGCGGGTGGCGCGCCTTCCTCGTCTCCCTGCTCTGGGGGCTGCTCTGGATGCTCGCCGGCATGGCGCTCGCCCTCATCCCGCTCATCGGGGCGGTGGCCTCGCCGGTCTTCTCGATCCTGGGCATCGTGTTCTCCCTCATCGTGCACATCGCCATGCTGCGCTCGGCCATCTACCAGAGCGTCTCGGGCGGTATGCCCGGCTCGACCCTCTTCCAGATGATCGAGAACGACTTCGGCGGGCTTCTGCGCATCCTCGGCATCATGCTGCTCGGCGGCCTCGTGGTGGGGTTCTTCTCGGCCATCGTGTTCGGCATCGCCGTCATCCCCTCCACGGTGAGCTTCGTCACGGGCAGCATCTCGCTCGGCGACCTCGACATCGAGAAGGCCATCTACAACGAGGAGGTCCTGCGCCTCATCGCAACCTGGCTGGTCTCGATGGTCCCCGGCATGCTCATCGCCGCCTTCATCATCTCGTTCATCACGAACATCCTCGAGATGATCGTCTTCACCGCGATCGGCCTGTGGATGCGCCAGTACAACGTGCCCGCCTGGGGCGGTCCGTCCGACCCGCTGCCCGGCACGGCTCCGGCCTATGCGCAGTACACGCCGCCCCAGCAGCCGCAGTACGGCGCCTACGTCGATCCATCCGCCGCGCAGCAGGTGCCCTACGGCTACGGCGATACCGACTACGGCCAGACCACGCACGGCGGCGTGGGCCAGACGTTCAGCAGCCAGCAGGGCCCTGACCAGCAGTAACGCACTGCGATTTGTGGATTTACCACGGAGGACCGCCGTCCCGCCAGGAGGGCGGTCCTCGCGTTTTCACCCGCATCTGCCAGCGCTTCCACGTGCGCGCTGTCAGATAAGCGCAAGCTGGCTGTCAGTTTGCTGCAAGGCGCATCTGGTAGCATCTCCGGCCACAAAATGCGTGGAAAGGTGGAAAAAACGGTGTTTTTGCTGCGGAGATGCGTGGTCTGTGCTACATTATTGAGCCGTTACCTTTCCTGCTTCGGGTGCAACCTTCACGTCCCGAAGCCATTAGCCCAGAGGAGGTGAACCACATGAAGGCTTATGAACTGCTGTACTTTGTCGATCCTTCGTCTGATGAGGAAACGCGCGCGGGCGTTATGAAGCGCATCGATGTCGCGATTGCCGCAGAGGGCGGTGTTGTCGACAGCGTCGAGGACTGGGGCAAGCGCAAGCTCGCTTTCGAGATCGACCACCTGACCGATGGTGACTACACCCTCATCAACTTCCACGCAGATCCTACGCAGATCGCAGAGCTCGATCGAGTCCTGCGCATCAACGATGCCGTGAAGCGCCACATGATCGTGCGCCGTACCGACAAGGACTAGTACTGGAAGCAGCGGATTTTATCCGCACAAGGCGGGCTTTGCCCGCTCAGAGAGGTAGTGAATACAGTGAGCATCAATCGCGTCAACATCTCCGGCAATCTCACCCGTGATCCGGAAATGCGTTCGACCGCAGGCGGAACTCAGATCCTTCAGTTCGGCGTCGCGGTCAACGACCGCCGTCGCAATCCGCAGACCGGCGAGTGGGAGGACAATCCCAACTTCGTCGATTGCGTCGTCTTCGGCTCGCGCGCGGAACCGCTTTCGCGCTTCCTCTCCAAAGGCTCCAAGGTCGCCATCGAAGGAAAGCTCCGCTATAGCTCGTGGGAGACCAAGGACGGCCAGCGCAGGAGCAAGCTCGAGGTCGTCGTCGACGAGATCGAGTTCCTCTCCTCGCGCAACGGCCAGGACGGCGGATACCAGGGTCAGAACGCTGGATATCAGAATTCCGGATACCAGCAGGCCCCCTCGTATCAGCAGGCCCCTGCCTACCAGCAGGCGCCCGCCTACTCCGCTCCCGCACCCAGCTATGCGGCGCCGGCTCCCTCGGCGCCCGCGCCTGTCGTCGCGCCGCCTTCGAACGACGTGTACGACGAGGACATTCCGTTCTAATGGATCAGGCGGCTTCACGTCGCCGAATGAAAGGCAATTGACATGGCTCAGCAAAAGCAGGATTTTTCTCGCCAGCTGCGTCGTAAGTACTGCCAGTTCTGCAAGGAGGGCACGGACTTCATCGATTACAAGGACGTCCAGCTCCTCCGCAAGTATATGACCGACCGCGGCAAGATCAAGCCGCGCCGCGTCACTGGCGCTTGCACGCAGCATCAGCACGACATCGCGCTCGCCATCAAGCGTGCCCGCGAGATGGCGCTCGTGCCCTACACCGTGACGGTCGTCTCCAGCCGCGGTGGCCGCAGCCGCGGCTAGCACCACCCGCTCGAGATAAGACCGTGGAGCACTCGTGAGCGATCGCATCGACAACGGCATGGACCCCCGACCCGAGCAGAGCGCGGGCGATGAGGCGCAGCGCGTCGGAACCATCATGGTTCCCGGTACGCCCGCCCTCAAACCGCTTCCGCTCTGGCAGGCCGTGGCATGGTGCGTGGCCGCAGGAGCGTGCGCGGGCGTCTCGCCCATCATCGCACCGCTCTTCGTGGGCTTCGGCTATGCCATCCTGGCGGGCAACGGAGGTGTGCGCGAGCAGGTCATCGCCTGCGCCGCGCTGGTCCTCTCCGCTGCCGGCAGCGCTTTCGCGCTTCGCCTGGCCGGCGTCGAGGATGCCGTGTTCGCGTGCATCGTGGGGATGGTGGGCTCGCACCTCTATCTCCGCAACAAGCTCACGCCGGGCATCTCGTGCATGAGCGTCGCTCTGCTCTCGGCCCTGTTCCTGGCGGTATCGGAGGGTATCGCCCGCCTCGCCGGAACAACGCTTGCCGGGCAGTTCAGCGCCATCATGGATGTCTATCTGGGCAGCCTCGATTCGCTGCCCATCGAGTCGCGCATGCTGATCGCGCAGATGCGCACCATTGTCGACGCAATCTGGCCGTCCGCGTTCGTCATGATCGCCTTCGCCGGATTCGTGCTGTCCATCGTGGGTGCCCGTCTCGGGTCCCGCAGGTTGGCGGCAGACACGGTCGCACGTGCGCCGTTCGACCAGTTCGACCTGCCGCTTTGGATGGTGGCTTGCCTCATCGCATCCATCGTCGCCATCGCGGCGGCCCAGGCGCTGCCGGCGTATGCCGACACGCTGCTCATGGTCGGCGGCACGCTGCTCATGTCGCTGCGCCTCGCGTTCGCAACGCAAGGCTACGCGGTGCTCTCATGGTTCAGGCATACCAGGGGATGGTACGGCCTCATCGGCCTCATCATCACCGTCATCGCGTTCTATCTCGAGTTCAACATGTTCGTTTTGACCATCGTCGGGGTTCTGGACATCTGGACGAACTTCCGCCACCTCACACGGGGCGTGCGGGTCACCATCCAAGACCCCACCGATCGAAGCTAGAAAAGGAGTTCCCATGAAAGTCATTCTGCTGGGCGAGCTCCGGGGCAAGGGCGGCGAAGGCGATATCGTCGAGGTCGCACAGGGCTATGCGGAGAACTACCTGTTCCCCAACAGGCTCGCACAGCCTGCAACTCCGGGCAACATCAAGCAGCTCGAGGAGCGTCGCCACAACATCGAGAAGCGCGAGGAGAAGCGCATCTCCGATGCCAACGCCACCAAGGAGGCCCTGGAGGGCAAGACCGTCAAGGTCGCCGCTCGCGTGGGCGAGGAGGGCATGCTCTTCGGCTCCGTCACCTCGACCATGATCGCCGACGCGATCAAGGATCAGCTCGGTATCGAGATCGACCGCAAGCGCATCTCCCGCGAGGGCAGCATCAAGCGCGCCGGCATCCACGAGATCGAGATCGGCCTGTATCGCGACATCAACGCCAAGGTGACCGTCGCCGTTGGCGATGAGAGCGATTTCGCCGCCCCCGTCGAGGAGGAGGTCGTCGAGGAGGTTGCCGAGGAGGCAGCTGCCGAGGAGACCGCCGAGGAGGCCGCCGAGTAAGGCACATGCAACCCTGAAACCCTCACTCCCGCTACCTGCGGTTTTCAACACAATGCGCAGGTAGATGCGATGGGTTAAGAGTCGCACACGTGTTCCTCAAACCTGAGCAAGCCCCGCCCATCCGTTCGCCGGAGGCGGGGTTTCTCTTATAAAGATGCATCTTGCACGTCATTTACCTGCGGAAACGCTGTATATCTCGAATACGGCTGCATTTTTCTTTTGGGATAATGCGAACGTTTATGAATAAAACCGCATGTCCGATGAAATGTAGATAAATCCGTTCACGGAATTCGTCCAAAAATGTTGAAAACGTTGAAAAGTGCCAAAAGCGCAGCAAACGCGGGAAGATAATCGACATCGCCTGTTGAAGAAGAAAACAGGAGAAAATTCTGCCCCCGAGCGGTCCCGAATTGGGGTAGTATTCCGCTCACACTCAGCCAGAAATCTCTCGCAAGACAGGGAGGGCGTATGCCCGCTTCGTACGATGATGTGAATCTTGCCCAGGCGCCCGCGGCCCACGCGGACCGTCCCATGCCCCAGAACCTCGAGGCCGAGCAGTCGCTTCTCTCGGCCATGATCTGGAATCAGGACGCCCTGCAGGAGTGCCTCATCGAGCTCGAGCCCGACGACTTCTACAACCCCGCGAACCGCGTGGTGTTCAACGCCATCAAGCGCATGTTCGACGAGGGCAGGCCCATCGACATCATCACGCTGGCCGACGTGCTCAAGAGCGAGGGCAACCTCGAGAAGGCCGGCGGCCCCGAGCACCTGGTCGAGCTGGGCGAGAACTACGTGCTCGACGCCTGGCGCAACCACATCGAGCTGCTGCGCCGCGATTCCATCCTGCGCGCCATGATCAAGACCACGGCGTCCATCTCGGCGCTCGCCTACAACGCGCCCGAGGACACCAAGGAGGTCGTCGACCGCGCCGAGCAGATGCTCTTCGACGTCACGGGCCGCTCGGTGCGCGCCAGCTACCAGGGCCTCTCCGACATCATGTCCGATTACTTCGTCTCGCTCGAGGAGATGAGCAAGAACAAGGGCATGCGTCAGGGCATCTACACGGGCTATCCCGACATCGACCGCAACCTGCTCGGCCTGCGCGCGGGCCAGATGGTGGTCATCGGTGCCCGACCCGGCGTGGGCAAGACGTCGTTCGCCCTGAACCTCGCCGTCAACGCTGCACGCGAGGGCGCATCCATCGCGTTCTTCTCGATGGAGATGAGCAAGGTCGAGATCGCGCAGCGCCTGCTTGCGTGCGAGGCCACGGGCGTGCATATGCGCGAGATCCGCGCCGGCCTTATCCGCGATGCCAACTGGATCAACATCATCGAGGCCACCGACAAGCTCTCGCAGCTCGACATCACCATCGACGACACCGCGGGCACCACCGTGACCGAGATCCGCGCCAAGGCGAGGCGCATCCTCAACGGCAAGAAGAACGGCCTCATCATCATCGACTACATGCAGCTGCT
>CAMNAH010000047.1 GCA_946530775.1 uncultured Coriobacteriales bacterium | reverse complement strand
CGTGCTCTATTACGTGGCCATCATCGTAGTCTGCTCGGTGCAGTCGGCCCTCATGGACCGCGATACGTTCGTCTACGACCTCAGCATGCTGCGGGGTATCCTCTGCATGGTAGTCTCGGTCTGCGCCGTATGGCTGCTCGTGATCCGCGCGCACTCCGCGCGCCTGTTCTGCATCGCGGGCACCTCGGCCGTGATCGCGCTCTCGGTGATCGACGACGCGTTCTGCGGCGCCTACGCGGGCATCGCCGCCGTGACGGGAGATATGCCCGCATGGCTCCTGCTGGGCCTGGAGTACCTCATGGGCTTGGTTGTGGTGTACTACTGCGCCACCGCCCCCGAGCTCAAGGCGTTCCTCTATGACGCAATCGACCTCAAGGCGGTCGATTCAGATACCGTGCCCTCGCACAAGCTCCCCCTGCGCCAGCGCATCGGCACCTGGCCGTTCTGGCGCGATGCCACCATCTACTTCATTGTGTTCTCGATGCTGGGCCACTGGGCGGAGATGCTCTTCTGCCGTCTCATCATCGCCGGCGTGTTCATGGGCGACTACGACCCAACCAACGCCATGCTCTGGGACCAGTGGCTTTTCCCGTTCTCGGCCGAGGGCATCGCGCTCGTCATGGTGGCGCTGGTGCTCCACCCGCTCAAGGAGCGCCTGCTCAAGCGGTTCAACGGCAACGTAGTACTCACCTTTATCGCATCGTTCGCCATCAACATGGCCGTATGCACGGCAATCGACTTCCTCACCGGCATGGCCGTAAACCAGGACTACAGCCTCTGGGACTACCGTGCGCTGCCGTTCAACTTCATGGGGCAGGTCTGCCTGCAGAACTCGCTCGTCTACAGCATCGCCGCGACCATTATCGTGTGGTGGGTCTATCCCGCCATGGACGCCCTGCTCACGCGCCTGCCGCACCGTGTTTCCGATGGCGTCTTCTTCGCGCACTTCGGCATGTATCTCTTCCTGGCCATGCTGCACTTTGTCGTAGTATAGGGGTGCTTAAACATTTTTCGGAGGGAGCGCCCCCTATGCCGCAGCTATCCAAGGAGACGAGGACGCGTCTGATTAGGGTCCTCTCGATCATCTCGCTCATCACGTGCATCTTCGTCGTCTTCGGCCTCGCCTTCCTCGCCGCGGGGCTCATCCTCGCAGCTTCGTCCGGCTATGCAGAGGAGCTTGCGGCGACGCTCGCCGAGGCGCTCGAGGTCTCAATGGAGAGCGCTGTCCTCCATGTGATGCTCGGCATGGGCCTCACGTTCATCTCGGGCATCCTGGGAATCATCCGCGGCGTCCGCGGTATCCGTTCGAAGAAGCGGCCCGAACTGCTCAGAGGGTTCGCCATCCTCTCCGAGGCCATTCTGGCCATCGATGGCGTCACCGTGGTCTGGAACGCCGCTATGGGCGGATACGGCGATGCCGGCACCGTTGCCAGCGCCCTCTTCGGCATACTGTTCAACGCCTTCATGACCTGGCTCGGCCTATATGCTGCCCGCGAAGACGGCGAGGTCGACCCCAAGGAGATCGAGGCCCGCAGGCTCGCCAAGGAGCGCAAGAAGCTCGGCCTCATCCGCCTGATCCAGTTCAGCTATGCGCTCAACATCATCTTCAGCTTCACGCACCTGCTCTTCATCACGCGCGACCAGATGACCTACGGCTATGTGACCGTGGTCGACTGGATCAACCTCACGATGAACGTGGTGTGCTTCTGGATGATCTGGAAGCGCCTCAAGATGGCACGCAACGGCGTCATCACGCTCTCGGTGATCAACATCATCCTCAACTCGATCCAGTACATCTTCCTCACGCCTTCCGTAGGCGCCCTGATCGGCACCGTGCTCATCGATGTGCTTGTGATCCTCTACTTCGTGTTCTCCAAGCGCCCCAAGGAGGCCTTCGTCAACGAGATGTCGCACGAGCGCCGCATCGACACCGAAGGCGGCGACCTCATCGCCAAGAAGGGGTGGCCCCGTTGGCGCAACCTCCTGCTGTACTATTGCGTGTTCTCGGTGCTGGGCCACTGGATGGAGCTGGGCTTCTGCATGCTCATCCGCGCGGGCCTCGTAGCGGGCGAGTACGACCCCACCAACACCATGCTCTGGCGCGACCTGCTCTTCCCCTTCCCCATGGAGGGCATCGCGGTGGTCATCTGCGCGCTGTGGCTCTACCCGTTAAAGAACTGGCTCATCGAGAAGATCCGCAAGCCCTTCATCCCGCTGCTCATCAGCTTCATCGTGAACGGCCTGCTCTGCAGCGTGATCGAGTTCGTGGGCGGCCTGCTCGCCAACCCCAACCACGAGCTGTGGGACTACAGCAACATGCCGTTCAACATCATGGGCCAGGTCTGCCTGCAGAACGCCATCGGCTTCGGCCTTGCCTGCACGCTCATCACCTGGGTTGTCTACCCGGCGCTCGAGCGCGCCATCGCCCGCATCCCCAACGACATCATGAACGTGATCTTCGTGGGTGCGTTCTCGTTCAACATGATCCTTCAGATCCTCTATCTGGTGGAGCCCGCCGAGATCGCCAACGCGTTCAACCGGCTCGGCGCCATGGTGAACGGCAGCGCGCCAGCCACCTCGGCGCTCATCCCGCTCTTGCCATGGCTCCCGTGGTGATTGTCGGCACGATCGACTCTAAGCGCCGTCCGTCTCGGACGGCGCTTTGCTTTAGCGGTATCCTGTAGGGGCACCATTGACCGAATCGAAAGGCGGATACCATGCAGATTGCAGACGGCATCTTCTATATCGGCGTGAACGACCACGAGCTCGACCTCTTCGAGGGACAGTACATCGTGCCCGACGGCATGGCCTACAACTCCTATGCCATCGTGGACGAGAAGATCGCCGTCATGGACAGCGTTGGCGGCGAGTTCGCCGACGAATGGCTCGGCAAGCTCGAGGAGGTGCTCGGTGGCCGCACGCCCGATTACCTGGTGGTGCAGCACATGGAGCCCGACCACTCCGCCAACATCACCGACTTCATGGCGCGCTATCCCGAGGCGCAGATCATCGCCACCATCGGCGCGTTCAACATGATGCAGAACTACTTCGGCACCAAGTTCGAGGGCCGCAACCGCGTGGTCAAGGACGGCGAGACGCTCGAGCTGGGCACGCACACCCTCACCTTTATCGCCGCACCGCTCGTGCACTGGCCCGAGGTCATGTTCACCTACGATGCCACCGCCAAGGTGCTCTTCTCGGCCGATGCCTTCGGCAAGTTCGGCGCGCTCGACGTCGACCAGCCATGGGATTGCGAGGCTAGGCGCTACTACTTCGGCATCGTGGGCAAGTTCGGCCCCAGCGTGCAGAAGGTGCTCGCCAAGGTCGCCGATCTCGACATCCAGGCCATCTGCCCGCTGCACGGACCCATGCTCACCGAGGATCTGGAGCATTATCTGGGCCAGTATCAGACCTGGTCGAGCTACGGCGTGGAGACCAAGGGCGTCGTTATTGCCTACACCAGCGTCTACGGGCACACCAAGGAGGCTGTGGAGCTGCTCGAGGCCAAGCTCAAGGAGAAGGGCTGCGAGCGCGTCGTGGTGACCGACCTTGCCCGCGACGATCAGGCCGAGGCCGTGGAGGATGCCTTCCGCCATGGCATCCTGGTGCTGGCAACCACCACCTACAACGGCGGCTTCTTCCCCATCATGCACACGTTCGTGAGCCATCTGGTGGACCACGCGTTCCAGAAGCGCACCGTGGCCTTCATCGAGAACGGCTCGTGGATGCCCGCGGCCGCCAAGGGCATGCGCGCTGCGCTCGAGCCCTGCGCCGACCTCGACTTTGCCGAGCACACCGTTACGGTGAAGGGCGCGCTGAACGACGACAGCCGCGCGCAGATCGATGCGCTCGCCGAGGAGCTCGTCGCCAAGCTGTAGAACACTGCACCACCCGTTACGAATACGCCCCGGTAGGCCGCTTGACCTACCGGGGCGTTCTGTTCGCCTAGCCTCTTCGCAGCACGATCACTGCACGCTGCGGGCAACGCGGAAGGCGATGTTGCGCCAGAGGTGCCCCAGCACACCGAAATCGTAGGTCATGCGCTGCGGCAGCGACGGCACGCGATCGTAGATGATCTGCAGGTATTCGAGCTCATCGGTGCCGTAGTCGAGGATCTCGATGGTATAGACCGAGGCCACGCCCGTGCGCGAGACGGCCACGCCCACCAGGACGCCCGGCACGCACGCACGGTAGTCCCCGGTGTCGAGCTCGAGCTCGAGCCGATCGCCCAGCGCAAGCCCCTCGCACTCATCGAGGAAGGCCTTCACGCTGTGCTCGGTGAGATGCGTGGTCACGCCCTCGAATACCGCGCCCGTCTCGGAGCGCACGACGAGCGGCACCGTATCCATCACGTGCACGGGTTCGCCGTCGCTGTCGCGGCCATCGGCCAGGAACAGGGCCATCACCAGGTAATAGGCGTTACGCAGGATCCAGAACAGCAGCACCGCGAGGCCCACCGAGCGCGTCACGGCGAGCAGCCACACCACGCGCACGAATCCGATGAGCGAGAGCGCGAGCAGCACGACGAACGGCATCATGGCGCGCTTGTCCACCTGGCGGGCCTTGCCCGAGCCGCTCTTGTCGGTCACCTTGAACGCCGTGAGGCTGATGCCGAGCGCCTCCTTGACGATGGGCACCAGCAGGTGCGGCATGACGCTCGTCTCGTAGATACCGCTCCAGCGCGACGAGATGGCGTTGTTGCCCACCACGCGCAGGCACACGTTCTGCGCGATGAACATGGGCAGCCAGAACTCGAACAGGTCGAGCCAGCTGCAGGCGAGCACGGGCACCGCGAACACCGCGAACACCAGCGGCGCGCACACGTAGATGAGGTTCTTGATGGGCGAATACCAGTAGACCACCGAGCTCCAGTAGCTCAGGCGCTGCGAGAGCGAGAGACCCGGGCGCGTGAGCACGTGGAGCTTGCGCGCCGTCACGATGACGCCGCGGCCCCAGCGGGTGCGCTGCTGGATGTGCTCGCGGTAGGTGTCGGGCGTGCGGCCGCTCGCCAGCGGCTCGGGAATCGCCAGGCTCACGAAGCCCGCCGACTCGATGAGCATGCCCGTCGCGAAGTCCTCGGTGATCGACTCGGTGTAGAAGCCGCCGATCTCCTCGAGCGCGGCGCGTGAGAGCACGGTGTTTGAGCCACCGTAGATCACGCTGTTGGTCGAGGTCTTGGCGGGCTCGATGGTGCGGTAGAAGAAGTCCTGCTCGTTGGGCACGCGATGCTCGCTGTAGAGCGCGTGCTGGAACACGTCGGGGTCATAGAAGGCCTGCGGGCTCTGGAGCAGGCCGAGGCGGATCTTCTCGTTGTCGGGCAGGCCGGCACAGCGCTGCTCGGCGTCCACGAAGTACGGGATGGTCTTGAGCAGGAAGTCGCTGCGGGGGATCATGTCGGCATCGAACGTCACCACGTAGGGCGCGCTCGTGAGCGAGAGCGCATGGTTGAGGTTGCCGGCCTTGGCGCCCTTGTTGTCCGGGCGGTCGAAGTAGCCCACGCCCATCTCCTCGGCAAGCGCGCGCATCGCGGGACGGCGGTTGTCGTCGCACACCCAGATGTGCACCTTGCTCTTGTCGGGATAGCGCATGCGCGTGCATCCGTTGATGGTGCGGCGGAGCAGGTCGCAGGGCTCGTTGTAGGTGGAGATGAAGATGTCGACGTCGGGATAGTCCTCGTCGGCGATCTTGGGCAGCGGGTGCTCGCGCAGGCCGATCATGCTCTCGTAGTGCACGAGCGACTCGACAAAGCCGAGCGCCTCCACCGCGAACAGCAGGAAGCAGGCCGCCACGGCGAGCCAGCCGCCCTCGAACGGCACCGAGAAGAACACACGCCATGCCAGATAGACCAGCGTGAAGAACGTGCTGGTGAGGATGACGGCCTGACGCAGGACAACGCCGCTCTGCGATGCCTTGGGCGCGCCCTCCCCTGCTCCGATCTTGAGCAGGTCATCGTAGGTGGGATGCTTCTTCGCAAAGGAGATGCGGTAGATCCACCAGAACGCGGTGCCCACCGCCATGAGCGCGGCGGCGCCAAGCGCCAAATGCGGCCACGAGGCCGCGGAGCGCACATCGCGACCAGAGAGCGTCTCCATCCAGTCGGGGCTGCCAGCCACAAGGTAGCCCTGCTCGTCCACGGCGGGACGGGCGATCGACGCGGGCTCCTCGCCCTGCAGGAGCGAGCGTCCCCAGAGGCCCACAGGCGTGAGGTCGTCATCGGTAAGATGCGCGGGATCCTGCGCACGCGGGCGGATGAACGCGGAGCTCTCGGCCTTGTTGGAGAGGCTCCACATGATGTAGCTCACGTTGCGCTCGGCAAGCAGGTCGAACCACGCGACCGCAGAGTCGAAGTCCACACGGCCGTCGCCCGACGACTCGGAGATGCCGCACTCGGTCACGAACACGGGCAGGCCCGCATCGAGGGCCGTGACAAGCTCCTCGCGCAGGTCCTCGCCATGCGTGGCGGCATAGAAGTGCAGCGTGTACATGATGTTGTCGAAGTCGAGCGGGTTTCGCATGGCCGTCGTGAGGTCGCGGTCGTAGGTGGGGGTGCCCACGATGATCACGGCCTCGGGGCTGTTGGCGCGAATCGCGGGGATGACGCGCTCGGCGTAGGCGCGCACGTTAGTCCAGGTTACCTCGCCGTTGGGCTCATTGCAGATCTCGTAGAGCACGTTGGGCACGCCCGCATACTCGGAAGAGATCAGCTCGAAGAAGGCGAGCGCCTCCTCGATGTGCGTGTTGGGGTCGTTGTCCTCGAGGATGTGCCAGTCCACCAGCACATACATGTCGTTCGCGATAGCGGCATCGATGCCCGTGCGCAGGATGGCGAGGTTCTCCTCGGCGTTCTTCGCGCTGGCGCAGTAGTCGGCGGAGTACATCGCGAGGCGCACCACGTTGGCACCCCACTCGTCGGAGAGCTGCGAGAAGAGGCCCTCGTTCACGAACTCGGGGAACCAGCGGATGCCGTGGGTGCTCATGCCCTTCAGCACCACGGGGTTGCCGTTCTCGTCGCAGAGCTGCGTGCCCACCACCTGGAGCTGGCCCGCGGTGGAGGGTCGGACAGTCTGCTGATCGGCCTGAGCATACGCCGGCAGCAACACCAGCACAGTGGCGATAATCGCTGCCGCGAGAACCGTTATCATGTGCTTTTTCATCGTGCATCCCGTCGACAACCACGGAGAAACCCCGCATATAATCGAAAAAATTATACGCACATGCTGTTTGGGACAGAGCCGCATAATCCCCCGTGCAGCTCGATATACCCGCCCTGTGAATATGAAAGAGCGGGCCGAGGCGCGCCCCGACCCGCTCTATTGCATGGACTCGTGGAGATCCTACCACGTATCGTCCATGGTGACGCCAACGTACGCGCACGCGCTGCCCCTGTTGTTTGTGCACTCGGAATCGACCCCGGGAGCCGCTCCGATGAAATAGCAGGCAGAGCCGCCAGCCACGGCCTCGAGCTCGGTAACGGACAGGTCGCGCGTGGCGAGCACGACGGAACGCGCCTCCTCGAAGGTGAACGGCAGCCCGGCACCTGCGGCCAGCTCGCCGATCGTTGCATCGAAGAGAGCCTGCTCGTCGTTCTTGTCGCCATCATAGGCCTTGGCGAGCTCCTGCAGCTTCGCCTGGACCTCCTCGCTGCCCTTCAGCAGCTCCTGGAACTTGCTCACATTCTCGGTTGCCATATAACCTCTCCTTCGAGTTCGGTACCGACCTTGTCTATTAGCACGCATCCTGATGTGGAGTTGTCTCGCTCAATTTCAAGGGTTTTTACGATGACGTCAGTGCAAGAAAAAAGGTCGCCGGCTGCATGCCGACGACCTCCGTGTGAGCCTGGTCGGGACGACTGGATTCGAACCAGCGGCCTCACGGTCCCGAA
>CAMNAH010000046.1 GCA_946530775.1 uncultured Coriobacteriales bacterium | reverse complement strand
GAGGTCTTCAACATGGTCGTGAACGACGATCCCTACGTGCGTCCCGGCCTCAATGCGGGCAGCGTGGAGCTGCAGTGCAGCGGAACCGCGCTCGGGCGCATGGCGAGCGAGCGCTACGGACGCGAGATGGACGCGCGCGAGCTCTTCGCGCTCTGGCATGCAGGCGATGCGCCGGCCGCCCAAATCGTCGAGCGCGGCGCCGACAACATCGCGCGCCTTGTGAACAACGTGGCCGCGGTAGTGGACCCCGATATCTTCGTCTGGGGCGGATCGGTGGCGCTCAACAACCCCGATTTCATCGACCTCGTGCACGAGAAGGCCAAGGGATACGTGCTCGCTCCCGAGACGCTCGCCTTCGCCCTCGCCGAGTGCGGCGATGAGGCGGGGCTTGTGGGCGCGGCGCTGCTCGTGGAGTAGCGAGCGCCTGCCGCCAACGTACCGCGCCAGCACTGTCAAGACCTGTTTTTGTCCAGCGCGCACGCTATCATGGTTCGTGAGAAAACGAACAGATAGAGGCGCGCGCATATGTCACTCGAGATCACGGCTTCCCATATTCCCGGGCTTATCTCCGCGGAGCTCTTGGACGAGCTGCGTGCGGCCCGTGCCGCAGCACGTTCCGTCGTGGTGCTCGCGCCGTCGTACCCGCAGGCACTCGAGCTCTCGCGCGGCCTCGCCGCCTATCCCGAGCTCTCGCTCGGCATCACGTGCACCACGGTGCTCTCGTGGGTTCGCGAGCGCTGGGAGGTGTGGGGAGACGGCCGCACCCTGGCCGATCCCGCCGTGCGCAACGCCCTCTGCTACAAGCTCGTCATGATCGACGAGCAGCCCGAGGGCAGCATCCTCTCGTGTACCGCGGGTACGGTGCGCACCCTCGCCTCGCTCGTCAAAGACGCGCTCGCCTGGCTTCCCGCGGATCCCGATTCCCGCATCACGCTGCGCGAGCAGCAGTTCGTGGACATCGCCCTGCGCTACGGCGAGGTGCTCTCCGCCCACGGCTTCATCGAGCCCTGTCAGGCATCGGACGAGCTTCCGCGCATCATGGCGCAAAACGGCGTCGAGATGCCCGAGATCTTCGCGGTGGGCTTTGCCGATGCGCCGTATTCCGCGGTCAGGCTGCTGGCCGATCTCTCCGCGCTCACGCAGGTGCATGTGCATGTATTCGAGGACGGCACGCCGCAGACGGAGCTCGCGCGCCTCCTCGTCTCAAGTCTCTCGGCCTATGCGGGCTCCTGCGGCATCGATGCGGTCTATCGGCGCTCGGAAGACGCGCCCGCAGAGCCGGCTGGCGAGCTCCAGATCCTCACCCAGGCGCTCTTCCGCGCGGGCGAGAAGGGCGTGGCCCTTCCTGCCGCAACGGGAGCCGTGAGCCGCGCACAAGCCACCGGCCCCTTCGCGGAGCCCGAGCTGCTCACACGCGAGGTGCTCCGCCTGTCAAAAGGCGGCGCGAAGCGCATCGTGGTCTGCGGCCAGGACGCCGGCGCGCTTTGGGACAGCCTTGCCCCGCGCCTTGCCGCCCGCGGGCTGCTCGTGCAGGGAGACGAGCTCCGCAGGCTCGACCTCACCGCATCGGGGCGCGCCTTCATCGCGTTCGCCTCATGCGTGGCGCAGCTCGCAGAGGCTGCCGAGGCATGGGATAGCGTGCCCGAGGGCGAGCTTGCCCCCATGTCGTGGTGGCCGCCCCGCGCGATCACCGACTTTCTGCTCTCGTCCATCTCGGGCGTGGGCATCGAGGCTGCCTGGGCGCTCGACAAGCGCCTGCGCGGCAACCGCGGGCTCACGCCGCGCGCCGTGCTCGACCTGCTGCAGCGGGAGAGCGCCACATCGCATGCCTGCGCGCAGGCCGTGCGCCTGCTCCTCGAGGGACGCATAGGCTCTGCCGCGCATCAGATCGCCGGCGACCTCGTCGAGGCCGGCGCCTCGCTGCAGTCTGACGATGTGCTGGTGCTCGAGGCCATCGCGCAGATGCAGGCATCGCTCTCGCATCTCGGGCTCTCCGCGGCAGGGGACGGCCGTCTCGATGCCGCCACGCTTGCCGAGCTGCTCGATTTCATGTGCTCCACGCTCAACGTGCGCATGGGCGCCGCGCTCGGCCCCGACAATGCTCCCGCCACGGTATCGATCTGCTCGCGCACGCGCGCCGCGCAGCTTGCCCCCGCATCGGTCGATGCGCTGGTCTTCGCCGGCCTCACCTCGGCTGAGTGGCCGCTCAAGCAGGCCGACGGCGCGCTCGCGCTCATGCTCGAAAAGCTTGGCCTCGCCATTGCGCGCGACCCCCTCGCCGAGGCGCGCCAGCGCTTCTCCAGCGCGCTCAGGGCGGCGACGGGCTCGGTCGTGCTCGAGATGAGCCTGCACGACCGTGACGCCAAGGCAACCTATCCCGCCGTGGTGCTCTCCGAGCTGCTCGCGTGCTATCCCGAGGACGCGCAGCCCGCCTGCACCACGCTCAGCGAGGACGCGCCCGCATCGAAGCTCTCGGCCACGGGAACGGCTCCCGGGCGGGAAGGCGCATCCGAGCTTCCCGCGCAGGACTACATCCAGGACCGCACGATGCTCGTGCTGCCCCGCAGCTCATCGGCGGGAGATATGCCGCTCGCGCTCTCCGCCACCCAGATCGAGACCTACCTCGACTGCCCGCTCAAATGGTTCACGCATAGCCGCATCAAGATCGACGGCATCGATGCCGATTTCGGCGGCATGCAGAAGGGCTCCTTCGCGCACGTGGTGCTCGAGCGCACGCATCGCGAGCTCCTGCGCCGCGCGGCCGTCGCGCAGGGCCTTATCGGCGCGGACGATCCCGTCGACGCCCTCACGGCGCTGCATGTGCCCGGCGCACGTGTGACGCCGGAGAACCTCGACCAGGCCACCGCCCTGCTCGACGCCATCTTCGATGAGCATCTGGCGGGCCAGCGCGAGCGTGCGCTGCGCAAGGAGTCGCAGTCGCTCGTGCCCCATACCGAATCCGAGAAATACCAGGTCGATTTGCTTCGCCGCGACCTGCATGCGGTGCTCGCCTACGAGTCTGAGCGCCTTGCCGGCTTCGAGCCGCGCTTCTTCGAGCTGCGCTTCGGGCGCGGCGAGGGCGCGCGCATCGCCACCTATGCGGGCGCCGAGTTCGTGGGCACCATCGACCGCATCGATGTGGATGCGCAGGGAAACGCCGTCATCATCGACTACAAGCACAAGAGCCCCCTGGGCTTTGCCGCAGGATACAACGCCTTCCCCAAGAACGGCCCGGGCAAGGAGTTCACGCTCGAGGCGTTCAACCTGCCGCGCCATATCCAGACGCTCGCCTATGCGCAGATCATCCGCCGCATCCATCCCGAGCTCAAGGTGGTCGGCGCCGTGTACCTCTCGACCCAGGGCCCCGTTCCCGAGCAGCATGTGATCGCCGGTCTCGCAACGTATGGCGCGCTCGAGCGCATGCTGGGCGAGCGCGCCGCATCCACGTGGGAGAATGCGATGTGCCCGCCCGATGGTGCGGGCTTCGACGAGCTGCTCGACGCCGTCGAGGCGCTTGTGGCCAAGGCCATCGCCAACCTGGCGGCAGCACAGATTCCCGCCGAGCCCCGCGATGCCGAGGCCTGCCGCTTCTGCCCGGTGCAGCGCTGCGAGAGGAGGCTTATCTAGCATGGCAAACATCCCCACTCCCGAGCAGCGCGACATCATCAAGACGCTCGACACCCCGCTCTTCGTCGAGGCGGGCGCCGGTTCCGGCAAGTCCGCGACGCTCGCCGAGCGCGTAGCCTGGGCGCTCACGCCCGGCTCCGGCGGCGACGAGAACACCCCCTACATCGACTCGCTCGACCAGGTCCTCGTCATCACCTACACCCATGCCGCGGCCGATGAGATCCGCGAGAGGATCCGCGCGCGCCTGCGCCGCGACGAGCGGCTCGCGCACCACGCGCTCGAGGTCGATGCCGCATGGATCAGCACCATCCACGGCATGTGCATCCGCATCCTCAAGTCGCACGCCTTCGAGCTGGGCCTCGACCCCGAGCTCGCCCTCATCAACGAGACGCGTGCGGAGGAGCTGCTCGAGAAGGCCGTCGACCGCTGCGTCGGCACGGTCGCGACGGCGCCCGAATATGCCGAGCTGCGCTCGGCCTTCGAGATCCGCGGCAGGAGCGCGGTGTCGGGTGATGCCGGCAATACGGTGATCAGCATGGTCAAGAGCCTGCGCAACGCCGCAGCATCGGGCGTCGCGGGCTTCGACTCGCTCGAGTTCCCCGGCATCTCGAAGCCGCTCGTAGAGAAGCTCGCATCCTATCTCGACGCCTGCCGCTTCACGCTGGGCACCATCGACGAGGTGGGGTTCAAGTCGAACAAGACCAACGACGCCGCCTATGCCGAGCTCGCGGCCCAGATCTCCGCTATCGAGCAGTTCCTTGCGGGACCCGATCACTCCGATAGCGCCGCAGCAGACCTCATCGGCGGTTTCGGTGCGCTCTCGGGCTCCGCCTTCAGGTCGAACGACCTCAAAGACACCTGGAGGGAGCTCCGCGACGAGCTGGCGGCCCTGATGTTCTCCAAGGAGCTTATCGGCGCCGCTCCCGTGCGCACGCAGCTCGTGCGCCTCGCCCAGAAGGTCGACGCCGAATACGCGGCAGCCAAGCGCGCGCTCGGCAAGGTCGACAACAACGACCTGCTCCGCATGGCCCACAGGACCTTCGAGGAGCACCCCGAGATAGCGGCGCTCTACAGCCACAAGTTCAAGCTCGTGATGGTCGACGAGTTCCAAGATACCAACGAGCAGCAGGTGCAGATGATCTCGCGCCTGTCGGGCGACCATGGCGAGCATCTTGTCACCGTGGGCGATGCCCAACAGTCCATCTACCGCTTCCAGGGCGCCGATGTGACCGTCTTCACCAACCGCGGTGAGCATGTCGACACGGCATGCCACCGCAGCCTCACCGTGAATTTCCGAAGCCACGCCGACATCCTCTCCTTCGTCGAGAAGGTCTGCGCGGGCGGCATCATCGGCCACTTCATGCCGCTCAAGCCCAGCGACGTGCGCAAAGACACCTACAAGACCTCGCAGCTCCCGCGCATCGCCATCGAGCTCACCTCGGGACCGCATGGCTCCGACGGCGAACGCCGCGCCGTCTCTGCGCAGCAGCTCGCAGGCCGCATCAAGGCCTATCTCGATGCCGGCGGGTCGGCCGGCGACGTGGTGGTGCTCATGGGCAGCCTCAGCCACGTGCAGATTTACCTCGATGCTCTGCGTGCGCTTGGCATCGAGTGCGTGGTCTCGGGCGGCTCGAGCTTCACGGGGACCCCCGAGGTCGCCCTCGTCGCCGCCCTCGTCGACGTGCTCGCGAATCCCTACGCCACCAGCTCCGGCCTCTATCCCGTGCTCACAAGCGAGATCTTCTACTGCGACGCCAATGACATCTGCCTGCTCGCGACGCGCGACCACGAGCCGCGCGACGAGCACGATGCACGCGCCTACGATAAGCGCCAGCTTGCCGAGGGCTTCTTCGCCCTCGTGCGCGGCGATGAGGATGGCATCTGCAAGGGCGGCAGCCCTTCGGAGCGCCTGCTGCTCGCCGCCGAGGTGATGGGTCGCGCCTTCGCGCGCCTGCGCTCGTGGAGGCTTTGCGACGTGCTCGAGGGCATCGTCCGCGAGTCGGGATGGATCGCGCGCCTTGAGGAACAGGGTCCCCAGGGCATCGCCCAGGCAGCCAACGTGCTCGCCGCCATCCGCTATGCCGACGAGCTTGCCGACGAGGGAGGCTTCGGCATCTCGCGCGCCTCGCGGGAGTTCGCCGATTGGCTGCGCATCGCGCGCAAGGGCCTCGCCTCGCTCGATACGGGCGCATCGGGCGTGGTGCGCGTCATGACGGTCCATGCATCCAAGGGCCTCGAGTTCCCCGTATGCGCGGTGGCCGAGCTCTGGGGTTCGTCGCGCAACTCGGGCGGGGCCATCGTGAGCGAGAACGTGGGCTCGAGCATCTTCGCCGCGCTTATCCCCAAGGATGCCTCCAAGTATCTTGCCGACGAGCCCGAACCCCCGGCTGCCCAGGGCGGCACGCTCGAGGATTGGGCGAGCTACCTGGCATATCTCAGCAAGACGTCCGAGCAGGCCGAGCGCGGCAGGCTTCTCTATGTGGCGCTCACCCGTGCGAAGGAGGCGCTCATCCTCTGCGCCTCGGTCAAGGTCACCAAGGATGCCAACGCGTACGGCACCAACTGGGGTCCGCAGCTCGTCAGCGACACCTGCTCCGCGCTCTTCGGACGCGAGCTTCCCGCTGCGGGCCTCTCGCAGGTCGACTACGGCGGTAGCGCGCCCGCGCTTGTGCGCCATGTCGTGCTCTCGAAGGGCAAGGACGACGAGGACTTCACGGCCGATGGCGCCGGCGCGTTCGAGTTCGCTCCCATCGTGGCGGAGCCGCTCCGCACGGTAGACCTTTTCGAGACGTCCGTCGATGACGGCATAGCCCAGACGCGTGCCGCCGAGCGTCCCTGGCACGAGCGTTCGGGCACCTTCAGCTATTCCTCGGTGCATGCGCTCATGGCCGAGTACGCCGCGGAGCAGGACGGCGAGGACGTCGCAGCCCCCGCGAAAGATTCGTCCGAGGTATTCCGCCGGCCCATCGTCATCGCCGAGGAGGAAGAGGGGGAGGGCATGCCCGCCCCGAGCCTCGATGACGACGACAAGGCCACCAACCTGGGATCCGCCTTCCACCAGCTCGCCCAGACGATGGTCGAGTGCGGGGAGATCCCATCCAAGGAGCGCATCGATGCCGCGTCGCGCACCTGGCAGCTCTCCCGGCGCCAGCGCGCACGGCTCGGCGCCGCCCTCGACCGCTGGGCATCGTCCGCGCTTCGCGCCGAGACGCTCGGCTACAGCCAACGCCGCGCCGAGGTGCCCTTCTTCATCGCCGTCGAATCGGAGTACGGCACGCATCTCGAGGGCGCCATCGACCTGCTCTGCACCAACCCCGGCTCCACGCACGCCCTGGTCGTGGACTACAAGACGGGCGATGCGGGCCTTACCTACGAGCAGATCGAGGAGCGCCACGCCATGCAGGCCAACTTCTATGCGAGCGTGCTCGCACGCCTGGGCTACGAGAGCATCGAGTGCGCCTTTGTCTGTGTTGAGTTGATGGACGGCTTTGGCGAGCCCGTGGTCGCGCGGTACCGCTTCGAATCTTCGAACATACATTCGCTTTTCTGAGGTATGCTGGAAGAGCGCCGCTGACACGAGAGAGGATGGCCGATGGCCTTCGTACACCTTCACAACCACTCGGATTTCTCCATCCTCGATGGGGCCACCCGCATCAACGACCTCGTGAAGAAGGCCGTCGATTTCGGCATGCCGGCCGTCGCCCTCACCGACCACGGCTATATGTTCGGCATCCCCAACTTCGACCTCGCCTGCAGCGGCTACAACAAGGACCAGGCCGACTACAAGCAGTGGTCCAAGGATTGGGAGCACTTCGCCAAGGGCTGGGAACTCGAGGAGCCTCCTGCGGATACCCCCGAGACGCCCGTGCACGATCGCGTGCACGCCCAGTGGGAGCGCGACACGGCCGCTTGGAACGCGTCGCACGACCTCGCGCTCAAGGATTCCTGCCGCCCCGATCCGCTCATCAAGCCCATCTTCGGCTGCGAGGCCTACTTCATCCTCGATGATTGCATCGACAAGGGCACCAAGCAGGTGCGCTACCACCTCATCCTGCTCGCCAAGAACGAGACGGGCTACGTCAACCTCATGAAGATGATGTCGAAGGCCGCCAACGAGCTCTTCTACTATCGTCCGCGCACCACGCTCGACATGCTGCGCGAATACCATGAGGGCATCATCTGCCAGAGCGCCTGCGTGCAGGGCATCATCCCGCAGATGATCTTCCAGGGGCGCTTCGACGAGGCGCGCCAGTGGGCGCTCACCTTCCAGGAGATCTTCGGCGACGACTTCTACCTCGAGATCCAGGACCACGGCCTGGCCGATCCCAGCTGGAACGGCTGGAACGACCGCTCGCTCTCGGAGTACATCGTCAAGATGGGC
>CAMNAH010000045.1 GCA_946530775.1 uncultured Coriobacteriales bacterium | reverse complement strand
GCCCCGTGCCGGACGGGCGGCTTCCCAGCAGACGGCACGGGCGCGTAGACGGCACGCTCGTGCGCAGCCCATCAATAGTAGCACCGCGCGCACAGGTGGGCTGCAGCTAAAACGGCTCCACAGAAACGGCTTTGGCACGCGGAAGGGCGGTTTTCAGTGCGAGACCCGATTTTTCCGCGGTTTTTGGAGGCCGAATCGCCATAGGGCCCAGACAGGGTTTGCGGAGGTGCAGGTCAGAGGCCTGAGAAATCCACCCTGTGCGGCGCCCATGAGAAAAAGACACCTGAAAAACGCGGAAAAATCGGGTCTCGCACTGAAAACCGCCCTTCCGCGTGCCAAAGCTGTGTAGGAACTGCCCAACACCACCCGTTGTGCCACAATGGACGGGCACGAAACCGCTCAGGGAGGCGCTACTCATGGCATACAGGCTCGTCGTGTTCGATCTTGACGGCACGCTACTGAACACCCTCGATGACCTCGCGTTCTCGACCAACGATGCGCTGGCGATGCACGGCATGCCCACGCGCACCGTCGACGAGGTGCGCCGCTTCGTGGGCAACGGCATCGCCAAGCTCATCGAGCGCGCCGTTCCCGCAGGCACCGACGCCGCAACCACCGCCACCGTGCTCGAAGACTTCAAGCGCTCCTACGCCGTGCACGCCGCCGACACCACCCAGCCCTACCCCGGCATCTTCAAGATGCTCGACACCCTCCGCGAGCAGGGCGTTCTCTGCGCGCTCGTCTCAAATAAGGCCGACTTCGCCGTGCAGGAGCTCGTCGAGCAGTACTTCCCCGGGCGCTTCGACGCTGCCCTCGGCGAGCAGGCCTCCATCGCCAAGAAGCCCGCGCCCGACATGGTCCAGGCCGTGTGCGCCAAGCTGGGCGTGCGCATGGACGAGCTCGTCTACGTGGGCGACTCCGAGGTGGACTTCCAAACGGCCGCCAACTGCGGCTGCGATGTCATCCTCTGCTCGTGGGGATTCCGCAGCGTCGAAACGCTGCGCGCGCTGGGGCCCTCGACCATCGTCGACACCCCCGAGGAGCTGCTCGCGCACGTGCTCGCCTGACGCTTGTGTATTCGCTGTGGAGCACTCCCGTCCACCACGGAATAGCCCCCTTCCAAAACATTTTTTCGACCGACTGTAATTTTGGGTCGCGCGGGCGGTATAGTTTTATCAACGGTTCGCCTACCTCAGAAAGGACGTTGCCATGGGAAAGAAAGCGACTGAGGCACTCGACATCAACTACGAGGATCTGGCCGAATACCTCCACATCAACCATTCGGTTTACATGAAGGTCGGCCATGATATCTACTACCTGACCGATGCCAATTTCGAAGCTTGGCGCGCGCAGGACACCTCGAAGCTCAACCACAAGGGCCACTTCACCGACTGCAGCCCGCTGGTTCCCACGGTCGACGAGTTCCTCTCGCTCCCCTTTGTCCACGGCGAGACCATCGAGCAGGCGTTCGATCACGCCACGTTCTACGCCTCCATCAAGGGCGAGTAAGCTTCGGCTACAGAGATACCGAGAAGGGCAGGCCGCGCGCCTGCCCTTTTTTCATTCCGAACTTCGTTCCGGACACAAGGGAGACGGTCCCTTGTGTCCAACCTAGTCGCTCTCGCGCTTGAGATCCTTGAGGAGCGAGCGATACTCGTTTTCCACGGCAACCTTGTGCGGCGAGCGCTTGGCATAGGCCTTGACCTGCGCGCGCGACTTGTTGATGGGCTGGAGCGTGCCGGCACCCGCGATGCAGCCGCCTGGGCAGGCCATGCCCTCGAGCAGATATCCCGGATACTTGCCCTTGACGGCATCCTTCATCATCTGGCGGCATTCCTCGAGACCCTGTGCGCCCACGGTCTTGACCTCGCGCTCGGGATCCTTGTCGTGGATGGCGTTCACCACGGCGCTCGCCACGCCGCCCGCGATGGCAAAGCCGCGGCCGTCGGCGGACGCCACGGCAAAGTCGCTCTTGTTGTCATCGTGCAGCGCGAGGTAGTCGATCTCCTTGGCGTCCATCATGCCCGCCATCTCCTCGAAGGTGAGCACGAAATCCACCTCGCTGCGCACGGAGCTGCGCATGGCCTCGAGCTTCTTGGCCGAGCAGGGCCCCACGAAGACGATCTTGGCCTCGGGATGCTGCGAGCGCACCATGCGCGCCGTGAGCACCATGGGCGTATGCGCCATCGAGATGCACTGCGCGTGCTCGGGAAACTCGGTCTTGGCCATGACCGACCACGCCGGGCAGCACGACGTGCCCATGAAGGGCAGCTGACCCTCGCCATCGCCCACCTCGCGCATGAAGTCCTCGGCCTCCTCCACGGTGCAGAGGTCGGCGCCGATGGCGACCTCCTCCACGCCCGAGAAGCCCAGCAGCTTGAACGCCTCGCGGAGCTTGCCCACGTTGCCCTTGCCGCCGAACTGGCCCACGAAGGCCGGCGCCACGATGGCGATGACCTCGTTGCCCGCGGTGATGGAGCGGATGACCTGCGCGAGCTGGCTCTTGTCGGCGATGGCGCCGAAGGGGCAGTTCACGAGGCACTGCCCGCAGCTCACGCACTTCTCGTAGTCGATGTCGGCGCGGCCGTGCTCGTCGCTGCCGATGGCGTGCATGCCGCAGGCATCGGCGCAGGGGCGCGTGTGGTGATGGATCGCCTGGTACGGGCACGTCTTGGCGCAGAGCCCGCACTTCACGCACTTCTCCTGGTCGATATAGGCGCGCTTGTTGACAAAGCTGATCGCGCCCTTGGGGCAGATCTCGCGGCACGGGTGCGCGAGGCAGCCCTGGCAGGCCGACGACACCTCGAACACGTTGTCCTTGCAGGCGTTGCACGCGAACTTGATCACGTTGATGAGCGGCGGCTGATAGTAGGTCTCGGCTACGTTGGCGCGGCGCATGCCCTCGGAGATGCGCGTGGGACGGTCGAGGTCCTGCAGGCCCAGGCCCATGGCCAGGCGGATGCGCTCCGAGATGATGGCGCGCTCGAGGAAGATGCTCTCGCGGTAGGTGGCCTCGGTGCCCGGGAGAATCTCGTAGGGCAGCTCGTCCACGCACAGGTTCAGAAACGACCCCAGGTCGGGTCCCTCGTAGCTTCCCGCCTCGTAGCAGATGCGCGCCACCTCGCGAAACACCTTGCGGCGGATCTCGGACAGGTTGGTATAGACGCCTCGCATGGTGTCGGGCACGAGCGGCTCCTCTCGGGTTCGGTGCGAAATGCTATTGGTTCAGTATGAACCAATCGTGGCCGCGCGGGGCGGTGAACTCGCCGAAGCGCTTGGGCCACGCGGTGCGCAGCAGCACATCCTCGCCCGTGACGGGATGGGCGAGACGTTCCTCGAGCGCATGCAGCATGAGGCCGTTGCGGCTGGCCGGCCCCTGGTAGAGCGCATCGCCCACGATGGGGTGGCCTATAGAGGCAAGATGCACGCGGATCTGATGGCGCCGCCCGCTCAAGAGCTCCGCCTCCACGAGCGTGGCGTTGCCGAACACGCCGAGCGGACGCACGATGGTCGCGGCGGGCTTGCCCGTCTTGGAGACGCGCATGCGGCGGGCATCGTGGCGGTCGCGCCCAATGGCAGCCTCGACGGTGCGCTCCCCGCCGCCCAGACGGCCCGCCACGAGCGCGAGGTAGCGCTTGCGCACGCCGCGGCCCGCCACCAGCGCATCGAGCGCAGGCTGCACGGCCTTGTCGAGCGAGAAGAGCACGAGCCCCGTGGTCTCCACGTCGAGGCGCTGCACGGGCTGGGCATCCGCGATGCCCGTGAGCTCGCGCACCTCGTCGGTCAGCGTGCGCGCTCCGGTGCCGTCTCCGTGCACGAGCATGCCGGCGGGCTTATCCATGGCGAGAAAATATGAGTCTTGATAGACAATTGCCGAATTATCCAGCACGAAAGGCACCTCCCCGCAACGCTCAGGTTATAGTAGAGAGCGGTAACCGCAGCACTTCAATCGTAGCCCATGCGGGCCAAGGAGCGACCATGGATCAAACGCCGCATGCCCACGAGGAGAATAGCAACCTCGAGAACCTCCCCAAGATCGGCCAGCCCGAGCTCACGCCCATCGGCACCCTTGACGAGGACGATGCAGAGAGCGCAGCCGCCTATCAAAGCCTCATGCGCCATCGCAAGGAGCGCCGCCGCAAGAAGATCGTGCGCATCGCCATCGTGGCGGGCGTGGTCGCGGCGATCGTGCTGTTCAACGTGGTGCGCGGGCTCTTCTCGCGTGGCGGCGGCGAGGACGAGGCGGCCATTCCCACCGAGTTCATCTACCGCGACGACTTCCGCGAGTCCATCTCGGGCACCGGCAGCGCCAAGCCGCGCGAGCAGGTCACCGTGGCGGCCGACCTCACCGGCGAGGTCATCTCGATCGACGTGGCCGTGGGCGACACCGTGTTCAAGACCCAGCCGCTCATGACCGTCAAGAACGACAGCCTTGACACCGACGCCGATGAGGCGTGGTTCAAGTTCAAGGAGGCCGAGGCCGCCGAGGAGACCGCCCAGGACGAGCTCAACTACGTATGGGGCACGAGCGACAGCCAGACCGAGCGCGACCGCGTCTACATCGCGCTCATGCGCGCCCGTGCCGCCACCCAGGCAGCCTATGACGCCTACGAGCAGGCCGCGCAGAAGGCGCGCGACCGCACCGTGCGCGCACCCATCGACGGCACCGTGATCTCGCTCGGCGACATCACCGTGGGCCAGCAGCTCGGCGCCGCGGCACCGACGAGCACAACCCAGTCGCAGCCCTCCGCGTCCGCAAGCACCGGCATCCAGCTCGCCGACCTCTCGCAGATGACCGTCGCCATCGAGGTGAACGAGATCGACATCACCAAGGTCGCCGTGGGCCAGCACGCCACCGTGACCTTCTCGGCGCTGCCCGGCGTGGAGTCCGAGGCCACCGTGACCGAGATCGCCACGCTCTCATCGGGCGGCGGCGAGGGCGGCTACTATGGCGGCGGCAACGTGACCTACACCGTGACGCTGCTCATCGAGAACCCCGATCCGCAGCTCAAGCCCGGCATGACCGCGAGCGCGCGCATCGACGTGCAGTACCTGCCCGGCGCGCTCTGCGTCTCGACCAGCGCGCTCATGACCGACGACGGCGAGAACTACTACGTCATGGTGGTCGACCCCGAGACCCGCGAGGCCATGCCCGTCACGGTGACCGTGCTCGCCGAGGGCTCCACCACCGCCGCCATCGAGGGCGCCGTGGCCGAGGGCGACGAGGTCCAGAGCGGCTTCTCGATGCCCGCCACCGACGGCGCGGAATACGAGACGGGCGGGATGGTGATCTTCTAGCCATGACGCTGCCCGTCATCGACATCCGCCACATCCACCGCATCTACGAGACCGAGGCGGGGCTCACGCACGCGCTGCGCGGGGTGTCGCTCACCGTGGAGCGCGGCGAGTTCCTCGCCATCATGGGCCCGTCCGGCTCGGGCAAGTCCACCCTCATGAACATCCTGGGCTGCCTCGACTCCCCCACCTCGGGCTCCTACCGCCTGGAGGGCCTCGAGGTGAGCACGCTCGATGACGACGACCTCGCCGAGATCCGCGCCACGCGCCTGGGCTTCGTGTTCCAGTCGTTCAACCTGCTGCCGCGCGCCACGGTGCTGCGCAACGTGATGCTGCCGCTCGTCTACTCCGACGTGCCCCGCGCCGAGCGCGAGTGGCGCGCGTGGAAGGCCCTGAAGTCGGTCGATTTGCCCGAGGAGTACTACGAGCACAAATCCAACGAGCTCTCGGGCGGCCAGATGCAGCGCGTCGCCATCGCGCGCGCCCTCGTGAACGACCCCGCGCTCATCCTCGCCGACGAGCCCACGGGCAACCTCGACTCCGCCACCAGCGAGATGGTGCTGCAGACGTTCGCGCGCATGAAGGAGCGCGGCAAGACCATCGTGCTCATCACGCACGACCCCGAGGTGGCAACCTGGGCAGACCGCACGGTGCACATCCGCGACGGCAAGCTCCTCACCGACGAGCAGGAACGCGCCTTCACCGCACGCTACGAGCGGAAGGGGGCGACCACATGAGAGCGGGAGACCTTCTCCGCGAGACGGGCTCGGCCCTCGACTCCAACCGCGGCCGCAGCCTGCTCACGGTGCTCGGCATCGTCATCGGCATCGCCGCCGTCATCGCCATGACCGCGCTCATCGACGGCGTGAAATACGCGCTCGTGGGCCAGCTCGGCCTCAACCGCGCGCGGCTCGTCTACATCAACTGCTGGACGCAGTATGGCAGCGTCACGGTCAACGACCTCGACAAATGGGAGCGCGACCTGCCCGAATACGAGTTCATCACGGGCACGGCCTACGGCTGGGGCGACATGACCGCCGGCGCCAACAGCTCGAACGGCCAGATGATGGGCACCTACCCCGAGTTCTTCGACGCCATGGGCATCAACCTGGTCGAGGGGCGCTTCTACACCGAGCGCGAGGTCGAGAAGGGCTCGCTCGTCATCGTGATCGACGAGACCACCGCCCGCACGCTCTTCGGCGGAAGCAGCGAAGCGCTGGGCAAGGCCATCAAGATCGGCAACTACGAGTTCGAGGTCATCGGCGTGACCGAGGCGTCGCAGATGACATCGAACACCTCCTACCTGCCCTTCTCCACGCTCAACACGCGCGTCAACAACTACGAGAGCGTCGACCAGATCCTGGGCTATGCGCGCGAGGACGTCGACCCCGAGGAGGTCGCCGAGAAGACCGACGCGTACCTGCGCAAGACCTACGCCATCGACGAGGAGGAGGGCAACGGCTACGTGTACGTGTACACGATGGCGTCGGTCACACGCCAGCTCGACTCCACGATGCTGTCGTTCCAGCTGCTCATGACCGCCGTGGCATCGATCTCGCTCATCGTGGGCGGCATCGGCATCATGAACATGATGCTCACCAACGTGACCGAGCGCATCCGCGAGATAGGACTGCGCAAGGCGCTCGGCGCCCGTGCCGGCGACATCACCCTGCAGTTCCTGCTCGAGAGCATCACGCTCTGCGTGGCGGGCGGCGTGATCGGCATCCTCGCAGGCTACGGCGGCGCGTGGGCGCTTGCGGGCGTGGCCAGCGGGTTCGCCGGCATCGAGGGCCTCACCCCGGTCATCACGCCGGGCGCGGTGGGCATGGCGACGGGCATCTGCGTGGGCATCGGCGTGCTCTTCGGCTACTATCCCGCGCGGCGCGCGGCCAAGCTCGACCCCGTGGAGTCCCTGCGCTTCCAGTAGGCGCGAACGGCTCGCCTGGCCGATACGAGACAAACCTCCCGCCGACCGCGTACCAAGGAATCGAAAGCGCAGCAGAGGCACCTGCTACACTTTTTGATAGCGTTTCGAACCCGAACGAAAGGACCGCATATGCAGTACGAGATCAGAGGCGGACAGTTCCCCGTGGTCATCTGCACGCTCGCCGCGAACGAGACCATGATCACCGAGAGCGGCTCTATGGTCTGGATGACGCCCAATATGCACATGGAGACCACCGGCGGCGGACTCGGCAAGATGTTCTCCAAGGCGTTCTCCGGCGAGAGCATGTTCCAGAACCACTACACCGCGCAGGGCGGCCCCGGCATGATCGCCTTCGGCTCCAGCTTCCCCGGCAAGATCATGGCGCTCGATATCGCCCCCGGCCGCGACTTCATCCTCCAGAAGCGCGCGTTCCTCGCGAGCGAGGCCGGCGTCCAGCTCGACATCCACTTCAACAAGAAGGCCAGCGTGGGCATCTTCGGCGGCGAGGGCTTCATCATGCAGCGCGTCTCCGGCCAAGGCATGGTGTTCTGCGAGATCGACGGCGAGCTCGTGGAGTACCAGCTCGCAGCCGGCCAGCAGATGGTCGTGGACACGGGCTGCGTCGCAGGCTTCGAGCCAAGCGTCCAGATCGAGATCCAGCAGGTCGCGGGCATGAAGAACAAGCTGCTCGGCGGCGAGGGCTTCTTCAACACCGTGCTCACCGGCCCCGGCCGCATCTGGCTGCAGACCATGCCCATCCCGGGCGTCGCCTCCGCCATCCAGCCCTACATCGTCACGAGCTGAT
>CAMNAH010000044.1 GCA_946530775.1 uncultured Coriobacteriales bacterium | reverse complement strand
CTTGCCCACCAGGGCCACGTACTCGCCCGACTTGATCTTGAGGTCGAGGTCCTTGACCACGTAGGGGCTGTGATCGTCGTAGCGGAACGACACGCCCGACACGTCGATGGCGCCGGTGACCGACTCCACGCTGGGCTTGTCCTGCGCAATCTCGGGCTCGGCCTCGAGGATGGGCTCGGCCATATCGAGCATGGGGCGCATCTGGGCGATCTGCCCGGCGACGCCCGCAAGCGCCATGATCGCGCCCGAGACCTGGCCGAACGCCGAGTTGAACGCCATATAGCTTGCCAGACCCACATGGTTGACGCCGGCGAGGTAGTAGATGCCGATGCCGCCCACAAGGCCGATGAGGCTCACGAGGGCGGGAAGCGCGCGCAGCACCGCGGGACGGTTGTAGGTTGCGCGCGCATAGCTGGAATAGCCGTGCGCCCAGGTTGCGAAGGCGCGCTCCTCGGCGCCGGCGAGCTTGATCTTCTGGATGCCGTTGAGCAGCGCGGTCACGGTACCCGAGAGCTTGGCGCTGGCCTCCATGGCCTCATGCTCGTAGCGGCGGGTGATGAGCGTCACCACGGCGGTGAGCGCCGCCTGCGCCACGACGATGAGGAACGCCGGAATGGCGAGCGCGGGCGTGTAGGCGCCGATCTGGCCCACGTAGACCAGCGAGAGCAGGCTCGAGAGGAACGAGCCCAGGGCGATCGACACGACGGTCTGCACGAGTGCGCGGACGTTGGCCACGCGGCTCGCGAGGTCGCCCGAGGAGTACTGCTTGAAGAACGAGGGCGGCAGCGACATGAGGCGCGCGAAGGTGGCCGCCTCGGTGGTGATGTCGAGCTTGGTGGAGACGCGCGACATAACCAGATTGCGGAAGATGTTGATGAGCGACGTCGAGATGGCCACGCCCACAAGCAGGATGGCGATGGGGGCGATGAGACCCGCCTGGCCGCTGGGCACCACGGTGCCGAATGCGAGGTTGTTCGCCCAAGCGGGGAAGAGGCCGATGAGCGTCACGGCGACCGAGGCGGCGAGCACGAGAAGGTAATCGGTGCGGTCGAACACGCTCGCGATGAACTTCATGAGGTCGGTCACCTTGATGGCACGTGCGGGCAAGGGGCGATAGAAGAACACCGCGTCGGGAAGGATGTGCGATGCGACCTCGGCGGTCACCTTGACCCTGTTGCCGGTGCCGGGCTCGAGAAGGGCATAGCCGCTCATGCCGCGGGGCAGCAGCGCAACCGTCTGCCCGGTGTCGAGCGTTGCGAGCAGGGCGCCAAAGGCGCGCTTGTACCAGCCGTTATCGAGGCGCACGGCACGGTGCATGGAGCCCGACGGGCGGCTGAGCCACTCGATGCGCTGCTCGAGGTCCTTCACGGTGTCGGGGGCCTTGCCGGCCTCCACGCCGTTGTAGTTGAGGCATGCGGTAATCGCGGCATCGGTCTGCTCAAGGTTGTCGGGGTTCGAGAAGTACGTCTGGCCGAGGCCGCTCACGCTCGAGGCGAGCTCCGCATAGGCGCGCTCGGACATCTCGGCATCGAGCTTGGCGCGCGTCTCGATCTGAGATTCAAGCCAGCTCATGCTAATCGCTCCTCACGAGTTCGGCGTATGCGCCGTTGGCGGCATACAGCTCGTCATGCGTGCCGCGCTCGACCACCTTGCCCTCATCGAGCACGATGATCTCGTCGCAGTCGCGGATGGTCGAGAGGCGGTGCGCGACCACGATGCAGGTGATGCCGCGCTCGCGGATATGGGCGATGACCTCGGCCTCGGTCTGTGCATCGAGGGCGCTGGTGGCCTCATCGAGGATGATGACCGTGGGGTCCTGCGCCAGCACGCGCGCGATCTCGAGGCGCTGCAGCTGACCGCCCGAGAAGTTGCGGCCGCCCGGCAGGATGCGGCTGGAGTAGCCGCCCTCGCGCTCGGCGATCTCCTTGTGGATGTCGGCATCGCGGCAGGCCATGATGACCTCGTAGTCCTCGATGGAATGATCCCACAGCTTGATGTTCTCGCGCACCGTGTCGTCGAAGGTCACGATGTCCTGGTCGACCACGGCGAGCGATCCGCGCAGGATGGGCAGCGGAATCTCGGAGATGGGCATGCCGTCGAAGCGCACCTCGCCGGACCAGGGCTTGTAGAGGCCCGAGACGAGCTTGGCGATGGTGGACTTGCCGCAGCCGGAGTCGCCCACGAGCGCGACCCACTGGCCAGGGGAGAGGTGCAAGTCGAAGTGCTCGATGAGCGGCGGCTCGAGCGGCGAGTAGCCAAACGAGACATCCTCGAGCTCGACCTCGCCGTGCAGCTTCTCGCGACCGAACTCGCCGGCGGCGGCCGTCTCGTCGACGGGCTCCTCGGGGGTGTCGCATTGGTAGCGCATGACGTCCTCGATGCGCTCCATCTGCGTGGTCATCTCCTGGACGGTCTGGCCGAGGTTGATGATGGAGTCGACGGGCGCCATGAACGATGCCAAAAAGCCCGTGAAGGCGAGCAGCGCGCCGGGCGTGAACTGGCCGGCGATGATGAGCCAGATGCCCAGCACGAGCACGAGGATGTTCGCGAGCCTGGTCATGAGGGCGGGAATCGCGCCCAGATACTGGTTGAGCAGCGTGGTGTGCATGAACGACTCGTTGACGGCCGCCTGGTAGCCGGCCCAGCGTCCGAAGTAGCCCGTCTCGGCGCCGGCGGACTTGATGGTCTCGATCATCTCTATGCCCGAGACGGTGGTGGCATAGAGCTTGCCCGACGACGATGCGGCCGAGCGCGCGATGTTGATGCGCTTGGTGGAGATGTAGCGCGCGAGCAGGGCGTTCAGTGCCACGGTCGCGAGACCCACCACGGTGAGCAGCAGGCTGTAGCGCACCATGATCACAAGGTAGAGCACGAGCATGACCACGTTGATGACAACGGGTGCGAGCTGGCCCACCAGGGCGAACGCGATGCTCTCGTTGGCACTCTGGCGCTGCTGCAGGTCGCCCACCATGCGCTGGGCATAGAAGCCCACCGGCAGGTGCAGCAGGTGGCGCATGAAGCGCGAGGAGCTCACCACGGCGATCTTGCCCTGCATGCGCACGAGGTACACGGCGTTCATGACGCTTACGATGCCCGTGATGAGGGCGAGCACGACCATGAGCGCGACGAGGGGGACGAGCCAATCGGGGTTATCGCCCGTGAGGATGCGGTCGAGGAAGACGCGTCCAAGCGACGTGTTGAAGATGGCCACGACCGAGGTGATGGCGGCCGTGATCATGACGAAGGCGATGGTGCCGCCCATGCCCTCGAGGCGCTTGCGCGCATACGCGAGCGTATCGGGCTTGGTGCCGCCCTTCTCGAAGGCGTCGGTGGGCTCGAACGCCAGCACGACGCCGGTGAACGAGCGCTCGAACTCCTCCATCTCCACGCGCACCTCGCCGCGGGCGGGGTCGTTGAGATAGGCATACTTGCCCTTGAAGCCGTCGAGCACCACGAAGTGGTTGAAGTTCCAGAACAGGATGCAGGGGAACGTGCCCTTCTCCTTGAGCGCCTTGGTGGAGAAGGTCATGCCCTTGGCTGCGAGGCCGTAGCTGCGCGCAGCCTTGAGCACGTTCACGGCCTTCGACCCGTCGCGCGAGACGCCGCAGTCGGCGCGGACCTGCTCGAGCGGGACCCAACGCCCGTAGTAGGCGAGGATCATCGTCAGGCAGGCGGCGCCGCACTCGAGCGCCTCCATCTGCATGACGACGGGGACTTTTACCGGTTTGCCCGCCATGATCGTCAGACTCCGAAGATGAGCGAGATGGGCGCGACGCTCTCGACGACGATCGAGATGCTTAAGGGCACGCCCTCTGCGAAGGTGTTGGCATCGGCGCCCGTGAAGCTCACCATGTACGACCAGTCGCTCGTGGCGAGGGTGCTCGCAAGGTAATCGTTATCGAGAAGGTCGGCGGCCTCGGCGCGGCTCAGGGGCACGGGGCTGATCTCGGAGACGATCATCTCGACGCCGTTCACGGTGGCGGTGTCGCCCGCTGCGACCTTGGCCGCCTGCTCGGCGTCGAGCAGGCAGATCACCTTGTCGCCCGAGCGTGCGCCGATGGTCGAGACGTTGGTCGAGACCGTGCCGAAGATGCCCCACGCCAGGATGCCCACGAGCAGTGCCGCGCAGGCGATGAGCACCAGCCACACGCTGGGGTTGGTCACCTGCACGTACTTGTCGAGGTCGTCGGGGCTGCGAAGCCGCTCGGTTGCTTTCTGATTGAAGATGGAGCCCTGGGGATCGGCCATCAGAGATCGCCTCCCTCTGCGATTGCGCGCATCTTGGCGAGGGCGCGTGCGAGCTTGGTGGAAACCGTGGAGAGGTTCATGCCCAGCTCGTCGGCGATCTCGACGTTGCGCTTACCCTCGTAATACTTCTTGGCCACCAGCTCGCGCTCGGTCTCGTCGAGTGCCGAGAGGAGCTTGGCGGCGAGGTCGGCGTTGCCGGTCTGCTCGGCGAAGTCGCTCTCGTCAGCGTAGACGCCCTCGGGGATCTCCTCGAGATCGGTGGTCGCGGGGCTGTGACGGTAATGGTCGATGATGCAGTTGTGGGCGATGGAGATGACCCACGTGGAGAACTTGGCGCGCTCACGGTCGAAGCGGTCGTAGAAGCGGGCCGCCCGGAGGAACGCCTCGGACGTCACGTCCTCCGCAGCCGTGCGGTCGGGCACGCGGCGGAAGATGTAGTTGTATACAAGTGAGTAGGATTCGCGGTAGTCGCGCTCGAAGGCGAGTTTTGTCGCGCGCTTGGGGTCGTCTGCGACTGCGCGTCTCATGTTAGTTCGCTGTGCCATATCGCTCCTGCAGACTAAGGCTCCATGTTAGAACGAGCCTATGCCCCGAAGCGCAACGGAACCGTCTCAGACCGTCGCACGCCTGAATCTAGGTCAGATGAACGGTATATTCTCGCCGCCGAGAGAGCGTACGAGCGCGGCTTTGGTCTCCTCGGCCCAGGAATACTGGCTCATATACTCGCCGTGCCACGCCGAGATGGCCAGCGGGTCGCCTGCGAGCAGATCGTAGTAATCGCACGAGACCTGGGCGGTGTCGATGCCGATCTCGCCGTAACGGCGCACCACCGCGGTGCTGAATCCGTGCGCGGCAAGCGCGTTGCGCAGGTCCGCTGCGAGCGTGCGCAGATACGAGCTGCTCACCGATTCGTCGCGCGTGTCTCCCCAAAGCGCCGCCTCGACCTTGCGCATGCCCACCACCGATCCGCGGCGGTCGATGAGGTAGGCGAGCAGCTCCTTGGTGCGGGAGCGCTCGAAGGTGACGGGCTCGCCCTGTGCGAACACCTCGAAGTCGCCGAAGCAGCGCGCGACGAGCTTGCCGGTGTCGCGCGGGGTGGGGACGTGGCGCAGGTCGTCGAGCTCGCGCCTGACCTTCTCGGCGGTGATGGGCTTCATGAGGTAGCCCGAGCTGTGCAGCGCGAAGGCGTCGGCCATGAATTCGCCGAAGCCCGTGGCGAACACGATGTTGAGCAGGGGGTGCGATGCCTTGAGCTCGCGCGCGAGCTGGATGCCGCTCTTGCCGGGCAGGTCGATGTCGACGAACGCGACGTCGTATGCGCCGAGGTCGGGAAGGGCGAGCACCTCCTCGGCGCTCGCGCATGCGGTGATCTCGATCCCGGGCTCCGCCTCCTCGAGCGCGCGGACGAGCGCGCGGCGCGGTACGGGCTTATCGTCGACGGCTATGGCCCTCATGGCCTCGCCTCCTTGGGAATGCGCATGACGGCCGTGGTGCCGTGGCCGGGCGTGCTCGTGATCTCGAGCGTGCCTCCGCAGGTGGCGGCGAGGCGCATGCGCGTGTTCTCGATGCCCACGCTGCCCTCGCGACGAAGCGCCTCGGTATCGAAGCCCACGCCGTTGTCCTCGACGCTCGCGAGCCAGCAATTGCGCGCCTCGCGGGTGCGCACCACCACCTTGCCGCCCTCGGGCTTGCCGCCGATACCATGCTTGACGGCGTTCTCGGCAAGCGTTTGGAGCGAGAGTGCTGGCACCGAGAAGTTATGCGCCTGGTCGTCGATCTCCCATGTGAGCAGGTCTTCCATCGAGAGCTGCTCGAGGCTGAGGTAGGTACGCACGTGCTCGAGCTCGGTCTCGATGGGAACGGCCTCGGTCTTGGAGAGCGATGCGAGGTTGGCGCGCAGGTAGGTGGAGAAGCGGTCGATGGCGAGCTGGGCCTTCTCGGGGTTCTCGGCGCACAGGTAATAGATGCTGTCGAGCGTGTTGAAGATGAAGTGCGGCTGGATCTGCGACACCATGACCTTGATGCGGCTCTCGGAGACGTCGACGCGCGACTGCGCGAGCTCCGCGGTCTGCTGGGCGAAGGTGCGGGCCGTGTTGACCTGCGTCTCGATCGAGAGGATGACGGTGCCGATGACGCCGGCGATGATGACGAAGTTCAGGCCGTAGATGAGCACCTGGGCGCCCATGGCAAGAAGCGGGCTCGCGGCGTAGAACAGGAAGCACGCGATCTCGGAGCGCCGCAAGAAGCGCCGATCGCGCAGGATGAGGACGATGTCGCCCACGCACACCAGCAAGACGTGGAGGTAGATGACCCAATAGAGGTCGCTGCGCACATAGAGGTTCGACTCGTCGATCTTATAGAACGCGCCGAGGGCTGTGAACAGGCACATCGCGGCGGTGATGATCCAGATGCCGGTGCTCCAGGGGCGGTAGCGCCCGCCGCCGGCGTCGTGGAGGCGCACGCAGATGAACAGCGTGAAGGCGGCGAGCAGGCTGAAGTTGCCGGCAAAGGTGGCGAAGTTGCCCAGATGGGTCGCCAACCAGGCCACGGTGCCCGCCTGGCCGCGATAGATTCCCGCGACGGCGTCTCCGCTCGAGGCGACGAGCTCGGCGGCGAACATCAGGAGCAGGAGGTTGAGGCGCTTGCGGTCGGTGCGCGAGAACAGCGCGGCCGTGATGCCGCCCATGAGGCAGAACGCGACGCCCCAGAGCTCGATCGCTATGTTGAGGCCGCGGATATCGAACACCTGCGCACCTTTCCGACGCATTTGGATTGCTCGTTCTATCGTAGCCTCTTTTAGCACGGTACAGTTCAGATGCAGCGGGCGATTCGTGCGAGCGTCCTTCCTATAATGTGAAATGAGAGATAAAGGAAGGAAAACGATGCCGAAGCTCTATCTTGTCCGCCATGGATTCACCAACTTCAACATGCGCCACATCATTCAGGGATGGGTGGATTCTCCGCTGACGGAGCGCGGCATCAAACATGAGACAAAGGGAAACGTCCCTTTTGTCTCAGTTGTGCTAGAGTTATGCCCCGCGCCCCATCGGGCGCGTCAGTCGTCAAAGGTGTCCCCTTGAAAACCACCTTTAAAAAACAAGGAGCTGTTGCACTATGCGCAAGATTTTCTCCGACGTCCGCACCATGTCGGTTACCGTGAATCCCGTTATCTTCACCCTGCTCGTGCTCTCCATCGTGGGCATGAACCTGCTGGCCAATAAGATGATCGACACCGGCCTTTCGTGGCTGCCGCTCGACGGCGGCATCCTGCTCTCGTGGCTGTGCTTCCTCGCCATGGACATCCTCACGCACTGCTACGGCCCGCGTATCGCCACCACGGCATCGTATGTCGCGCTTGCGATGAACCTCTTCATGGCGCTCGTCTTCTTCGTGGCGAGCGCGGTTCCCGGCGTGTGGGGCGAGAGCTTCGTGCCCGAGGCCGATGCCGTCAACGTGGCGCTCGACAACACCTTCGGCGGCACCTGGTACATCATCATGGGAAGCTCGATCGCCTTCGCGCTCTCGGCGCTCGTGAACAACTTCCTCAACTGGGGCATCGGCGAGCGTGTGGGCAAGAAGGCCACCTTCGGCGTCTTCGCCCTGCGCAGCTACATCTCCACCTTCACCGCGCAGTTCGTCGACAACCTCACCTTCGGCCTCATCGTGAGCAGGCTGTTCTTCGGGTGGACGCTCCTGCAGTGCGTCACCTGCGCCTGCACGGGTGCCATCCTCGAGCTGCTCTTCGAGGTGTTCTTCTCGCCCATCGGCTATCGCATCTCGCGCGGCATCATGGCCGAGCGCACCGCATCTTCCGCAGAAGGGGAGGCCATCGTATGAACGTCCTGATCAGCGGCACGTCGAGCGG
>CAMNAH010000043.1 GCA_946530775.1 uncultured Coriobacteriales bacterium | reverse complement strand
TCGTGGTGCCGCGCTTGAGGTTGAACGTGACGCCGTCGACGGCCTTCACGTGGCCCACGACGCGGTTCATCATGCCGCCCTTGATGGGGAAGTACTTCTTGAGGTCGCGCACCATGAGGATGTAGCGCGGATCGTAGACCAGCGGCTCCACCGACGTGGCGCCCTCGGTCACCTTGATGTCTGCCATTATGCGCTCACCCCTCCCATGCCGAAGGCGCTCATATCGTCCTTGCCGTCCGCCGCGGCCTCCGCCTTGTGCTCCTCGTAGAAGCGGTAGCAGCTCACCTTGTGCGTCTCGGAGAGGCTGATCTCGCAGGGATACTCGCCGTCGCAGCAGGCCAGGCGCCTATCGCAGCGGTCGCGGAAGTAGCAGTAGTCGGGCATGTTGATGGGGTTGGGCACCTTGCCGGGAATCGAGAACAGCTTCTCGACCTCGCGTCCCACGACCGGCTTGGAGGCCATGAGGCCGATGGTGTAGGGATGCGCGGGATGGTGGAAGATGTCGTCGGCCGTGCCCTTCTCGACGATGCGGCCCGCATACATGACCACCACGTAGTCGGCCATCTCGGCGATGACGCCCAGGTCGTGCGTGATGAGCATGATCGAGGAGTTGATCTTGTCCTTGAGGTTGCGCAGCAGGTCGAGGATCTGGGCCTGGATGGTGACGTCGAGGGCCGTGGTGGGCTCGTCGGCGATGATGATCTTGGGATTGCAGGCAAGCGCCATGGCGATCATGATGCGCTGGCGCATGCCGCCCGAGAGCTCGTGCGGGAACATCTCGGCCACGCCCTCGGCGTTGGCGATGCCCACCATCTTGATGGCCTCGATGGTGCGCTCGCGCACCTCCTCCTTGCTCTTGCCCTCGCCGTCGTGCAGGGCGATGACCTCGTCGACCTGGTCGCCGATGCGGAAGACCGGGTTGAGCGACGTCATGGGCTCCTGGAAGATCATCGAGATCATGTTGCCGCGCAGGTGCTGCATGCCCTCGCGGTTGATCTTGGCGATGTCGTAGGCCTTGTCGCCGAGGTTTAGGCGGATCTCGCCTGAGACGACCTGGCCCTGCGGACGCTGGAGCAGCTGCATGAGCGAGAGCGACGTGACGGACTTGCCGCAGCCTGACTCCCCTACCACGCCCACGACCTGGCCCTGCGGCACCTCGAAGGTGACTCCGTCCACCGAGCGGACGGTGCCGGAGTCGGTGAAGAAGTAGGTGTGCAGGTCGTCGAACTCGACCGCGTTCTTAGGGTCGTGCATGGTGGTGAGATACTCGGACTCGGGAACGTTCTTACGCTTCCACTTGCGCTCGAGCTCGTCGGTGATCTTGCGGTTCGCCTTGGAGATGGCGCGCGATTCCTTCGCGGAGAGGTAGCCTGAGCGGCTGGCGCGGGCCTGGAGCTTGGTCTCCTGCTTTGCCTCGGCACCGCGTGCTTTGTCTCTGTTTGCCATGATGCGACCCCCTTAACGCTTCATCTTGGGGTCGAAGGCGTCGCGCAGACCGTCGCCGACCAGGTTGAATGCCAGTACGGTGGAGAGCAGGCAGATGCCCGCGGGAATCCAGATGAACCAGTAGTTCGTCAGGACGAAGGTGTCGTTGACGTCGTTGATGATGTTGCCCCACGACGCGAACGGGAACTTGACGCCGAGGCCCAGGAACGAGAGCGTGGCCTCGGTGATGATGGTGGAGCCCAGGCTCATGGTCATCGAGACGATGAGCTGCGGGATGACGTTGGGGATGAGGTGCTTGAAGATGCGCCTCGAGGCCCTGATGCCCGTGGCCTCGGCGGCCACCATGAACTCCTGCTCGCGCAGGGAGAGGATCTGGCCGCGCACGAGGCGCGCGATGCCCGCCCAGCCGAGGAAGCCGAGCAGCAGCATAAGGTAGAGCATGCGGATCTGGGGATCGACGCGCATGGCGTCCATCGCGGCGCCCAAGATGATGATGATCGGCATCGAGGGGATGCAGTAGAACACGTCGACGATGCGCATAATGAGATTGTCGACCCAACCGCCGCAGTAGCCGGAGATGCCGCCCATGATGACGCCGATGACCGTCTCGATGATGACGACGATGAAGCCGATGTAGAGCGAGACGCGGCCGCCGTACATGAGGCGCGTGAGCATGTCCATGCCGTTGCGGTCGGTGCCGAGCCAGTGCTCGCGGCTGGGAGCGGAGTAGGTGTCGAAGACGCGGGTGGTCGCCGACCTCAGGATGGACCAACCGCCGGTGGCGGCATCGGGCTTGATGAGGTAGTCGGCGGTCTGCCCGTCGGTGTCGGTGAAGGTGAACTGGGTGTTGCCGCCCTCGATGGCCTCGAGCAGCTCCTCCTTGAACTGGCGCGAGAGGAACACGTCGTTCATGACGGCGCGGATGGAGAAGCGGCTGGCGTAGGCCACCTCGGTGCCGGAGGCGTCCATAACGGAACCCGCCTCATCGATCGTGTAGGTGGCGCCGTCGAGCACGAAGCTCTTCTCCCCCGCCGCCTGCGCGGTGAGGATGGCGTAGCTGAACTCGAAGGGCAGCTTGTCGTTGGACGTGGAGTTGCTCACCGTCTCGTAGGTCGCGAGCGCGCAGGGCTCGGTCTCGCCGGCGAGGTAGATGGCGTAGAGGCCCTCGCCCAGCTCCTCGTAGCGATAGGCGGTGCCGGAGGCCTCGAAATCGTTGCCCTCGTTCTTGAGCGCAAGCGTGAGCTTGGCGCGGGCAACGCTCGGGAAAGCGTTGCTGTAGGCCTCGATGTAGCGCAGGTCCTTGTTCTCGACAACGGCCGCGAACTGCTTGTTCTGCTCGTCGGTTCGATAGAACAGCTGGGCCTCGCCGTAGGGGCTCAAAAGGCCGCCCAAGAACGAGAACACGAACATGAAGGCCAGGATGAAGAGGCCGACCATGGCCACGCGGTTGCGGAGGAAGCGCTTGACCACGAGCATCGTGGGCGAGAGCGTCTTGACGCGGCGGTCGTCGTTGAGCGAGTACTCCTCGGTATCGTGCATGGCCTCGGCGTCCTGCGCCAGGGCCTCCTCGACCGCATCCTGCATCTTGTTGGTATCTTCTGCCATGAGTCACACCTCCCTATGCAATACGCACGCGTGGGTCGACCACGGCGTAGAGAACGTCCGAAATCAGGTTTCCGAGCAGCGTGAGGATTGCCATGAACACCAGGTAGAACATGGAGAACGGGATGTCGCCCGCGACCATGGACTGGTAGGAGACAAAGCCGATGCCCGGAATGGAGAACAGGGTCTCGGTGATGAGCGCGCCCGCGAACAGGCCCGGCAGCGAGCCGCCCAGCATGGTGACAAGCGGGATCAGGGTGTTGCGGAAGGCATGGTGGTAGATGACCTTGTTCTCGGAGAGGCCCTTGGCGCGCGCCGTGCGGATGTAGTCGGCGTTCAGGACCTCGAGCATGTTGGTGCGCGTATAGCGCATGAGCGAGCCGATCGAGATGACCACGAGCGTCACGATGGGCATGACAAGGTGGTTGGCCTTGTCGAGGAACTTGCCCATGGCATCGAGTTGCTCGTAGTGGCGCCCGATGAGGCCGCCGAGGTCAAACCAGTGCAGGTGCACCGAGAAGACCAGTTTGAGAAGCGATGCGAAGAAGAACGTGGGGAACGAGAAGCACGCCAAGGCGACGATGGTGATGGTGTAGTCGACCTTGGTGTATTGCTTGGTAGCCGCGATGATGCCCAGCGGGATGGCGATGATGATCTCGAAGAAGAACGAGATCGCACCCATGATGAAGCTGATCCACACCGAATCGGCGAACTTCTCGGTTACAGGAACGGTCCACTTCCAAGAATCGCCGAAGTCGCCGCGAATGGCCCTGCCGCACCAGGCGAAGAAGCCGGGCACGATGCCCTTATCCATGCCGTAGGTGGCGGAGAGCTGCTCCATCCACTCGTCGAAGCTCTTGGAGCCCGGCTGCATGGATTTCTCGCGCGCGATCTGCTCGAGATAGGACGTGGGCAGGCAGCGCATGAGCACATAGATGATGAACGCCACGAAGACGAGGATCACCACCGATATGAGGATGCGCTTAATGATGTATTTTCTCACGGATTATCACCCCCGCTGCACGGCTCACGCTGCCGTCCCCATTGCGGGGGCGGCAGCGCAGCCGAAAACAGTTATTGCTAGATCAAAGACAAGGACTCGAGACTAGTTCATCTCGATGTTCTCGATCTCGGACATCCAGCCGTAGAAGGTGGTGATGTCCGGGGTGACCGTGGCGATGTTGACGCGCTCGGTCGAGAAGATGATCGCGTTCTGGCGCTGGTACACGGGGATCTCGACGGCCCAGTCGAGGACCTTGTCGAGTGCGGCCTTGTAGATCTGCTTGCGGAACGCCTGGTCGGTCGAGGTGCGGCCCTCCATGATGAGCTCGTCGAGCTCGGCATCGGTGATGCGATACATGTAGTTGGAACCGCCCTGGTTCACGCCGCCGTTGGGGTTGACGCGGGAACCGGATGCCTTCTCGGGGTTGGCAGCGTCGGAATAGTAGATCTGATACATATCCGGGTCACGGGTGGCGCCCCAAGCGGCGCACCAGATCTCATGCTGGCCGGCCTCGATCTTGGTCCACAGGTCTGCGGAGTTGGAGAGGTCGTTGACGATGAGGTTGATGCCGAGCTCGGCGAAGGCGGCCTTGGACTCGGTCATGACCATGAACGAGGGGTGGTCGCCGGAGCCGTCGGCGGGGATCATGGCCTCGTACTCGAGCTTGGCGCCCTCGGGGGCAGCGGTGACCTTGCCATCGGCGACGGTGTAGCCGGCAGCCTCGAAGAAGCCGAGCGCGGCGGCCTTGGCGGCAGCGTACTTGGTCTCGGCGTCCATATCGGAGGTGTAGATGTCGTTGCCGTCGACGTCGGTGGAGAAGGCCAGGCGGTAATCGTCATCGGTGGCCTGCGGGGCAGCCCAGCTGGTGTTGGAGATGGGGTAGTTGATGACCGAGGCGCCCTCGCCGTAGTAGGAGTCGATGGCCACGTCGCGGTAGACGGCGAAGATGGTGCCGAAGGCGCGGCGCAGGTTCTTGGAGGCGTCGGAGGCGGGCTCGCCGGCAACGCACACGTTGTTGGGGTTCATGCCGATGTAGCCGTAGCCCAGATTGTCGACGGTGGAGGTGGTGACAACGGAGCCGGTGATATCGCCGCCGTTGGCCTGCTTGATGGCGTTCTGGTTGTCCTTGGAGAAGGACGGATCGGTGATGTCGACGGTGCCGGTGAGGACGCCGTTGAGCTTATCGGCATCGCTCATCTCGCGGAGCTGCAGGTACTTGGTCTTGGGGGCGCCAAGGAAGTAGGAGTCGTTGGCCTCGTAGTTGATGACGCCGTTCTCGTACTTGATGAACTTGTAGGCGCCGGGGCCCATGGGCTGGGTGGTCTTGGCGCGAACGCTGGAGAGGTCGCCCTTGGGGAAGCCGAAGGAGTTGTTGTCGTAGTCGTAGAGGCTCTTGTCGCCGTAGTAGTGCATCGGGCAGAGGTTGAGCTGGAGCTGCTGGATCATCGTGGCATCGACCTGCGTGGCGACGACGCGCATGGAGTAGTCGCCAGTCTTCTGGATGCCGGAGATGTTGGGAGCGGACTCGCCAGTGGAGACACCCACCAGGTAGTCGGAGTACTCGGGGAAGACGTCGTCGATGGAGGAGCCGGCGTTCTCAGTGCCCACGAGGGAGGCAATGTCGCCACCGTAGGACTCCATCAGCAGTGCGCCGAAGTCCTCAATCGTGGAGCCCTCGGGAAGCTCGAAGCCCCAGTTGGGAACGACCACGGAGAGGTCATCCTCGGCGGTGTTGACACCGGCGGCGATGAGGTAGTCGACGATCTCCTGGGCGATGGCGAGAGCGGCCTTGTCGGCGCCGTCCCAGTAAGCCTTCTGCTGATCCTCGGTCCAGAGGGAGAAGTCGGTGTTGTCGCGGCCGGCGGCGACGATGAGGTTGTAGAGCGAGCTCATGCCGGAGCGATAGGCCTCCATGCCCTCGATGGGCATCGAGAACAGCGTGGAGGAGCCGTCGTAGGTGGGGTCGCACTGCACATAGGCGGTGAAGATGGCATCGTCGATGGTGACGGGCTCGCCATCGGAGTGGGTCATATCCTCGCGGATGGTGAAGTCATAGTAGACGGTGCCATCGGCATTCTCGGTGATCTCGACGTCGCCCGCGCCATAGTAGGTGTAGTCGGTGCCGTTATACTCGCGGGTCTCGCCCTGGATGCCGTGGTAGACATCCTGACCCAGACGGTCATAGGTGTAGAGGGCGATCTGAGTGAAGGCGGCCGCATCCTGGTCGTATGCGGTCTCAGCGAAGAACGGCGAGAACTTGCTGGAGAAGTTGGAGTAGCCGACAACCAGCGGGGTATCGCCGGAAGCAGCCTCGTCGCCGCCCTCATCGGTTGCGCCGTCATCGGCGGGCTGGTCTCCGCCACCCTGGTTGTTGTTGCAGGCGGCAAGGGTCATGCCGGCAGCAGCGAGCGAACCGAAGAGGAAATTCCTACGGGTCAGGTCCTTCATCGTACGTTCCTTCCTTTCGTGTACAGAGAACAAAAGCATGCTACTTTTGTCACATCGTGAAAACTTTAGCACGTGGCGATGCCGATACAACCGTTTAGCTGCTTACGTGAGGACGAACGGCTGTACCGTGAAACAAGCTTGAAACATAAAAGCTTGCCCTAAACGTCTTTCAGCCTTTGAACGGACCCGAAGGGCTCGCCATTCGACCAACTAGGTTGCGAGGAAGACTTCGTTAACGATGCGACGTCTGCGCCAAATCAGAATCCAGCTCGCCACAAGGCTGAGGGCACCGCAGAGCGTGATGCACCAGCGGTAGTCCACCAAATCGCCCATATAACCGATGGCAAGGCTCATCACCGAGCCCACCCCCATCACCAGCACATCGGCGAATGCGTTCACGCGCGAGCGCATGCGTTCGGGGATAAAGCGCTGCATGGCGGCGTTGCGCAGGATGAAGCTGTTGGCCCCGGCGAAACCGCAGAGCGCGCGGTTGACGAGCATGAGCGGATACGGGAGCCACAGCAGCAGGCAATCCATGAGGTCGTAGAACTGATAGACCAGAAAGCATGTCTTGAGGCGCTTCTCGCGGGGCACGTCGACGCGGTACTGCACGGCGCTGCCCAGCGAGTACCCCGCGCTCGATACCACCGAGAAGAGCGAGTACATCGCCACGGTGAAGCCGGGCGCCGTGCGGAAGAACGCGACGAGGATCGGAGAATAGCCGGTACCGATGCCGTTCGAGATGGCCATGTAGCCCATGAGGCTGCGCAGACCGTCCTCCTCCTTGAGGTAGCGCCCCGTCTCGCGCAGGTCGTCGGCCCACGCGGAGAAGGTGTAGGGCTCCTCCCCCACGTCGTCGCGGGGCTTGTCAGCCACATGGATGAGATTCTCGATCGCCGCCGCGCAGATGGCAAGGCCGCCCTGGATGATGAGGATCATGGCAACGCCGATGGTGTCGAGCAGGATCGCGGCCACGGGCGCCATCACCATCGAGAGGATCGTGAAGAGCATCGACGAGATGGCGAATCCCTTCTGTTCGGCGCCCTCGGGGATCACGGAGGGGTAGATGCTCGTCCAGGCGAGGCTGTCGACCGACTGCAGGCACGCCAGCACGAGCGAGATCACGAGATACGAGATGTAGGAGAACTCGAAGAAGTAGAGCCAAAGCCCCAGGAGCGCATAGGCGATGCCGCAGACGATATCGCCCGCCACGAGGAAGAGCTTGCGGGGCAGGCGGTCCATGATGGGCGATATGGCGAGCGGCACGAACACACGCGGGAAGAGTTGGATCGCCAGCACGAGCGCCGCGGCGAGCGTGGAGCCCGTCTCGTCGAAGACGAAGAACGAGAGCGCGAACTCGCCCGCGATCTCGCCGATGGCGCCGAGCGCCGTGGCGAAGGTCACCAGCGTGAAGTCGCGGGTCCAGAGATTGACGTTCGAAGGTTGCTCAGGGGTTGCACCCCCGCGAAGATCGGATTCCATAAGCGGAGCCTCCAGCTAGATCGAAGTTGGGATGATCGGACTTCTGTTAGCTGCGGCGTTTGCTCATCGATCCTGTTCCTTTCGGGCTGCGGGCGGCGGAGTCTCCATCATAGCACGTCACACGCGCTCGAAGATGATGCCTGAGAAGGC
>CAMNAH010000042.1 GCA_946530775.1 uncultured Coriobacteriales bacterium | reverse complement strand
GCCTACGACATCCCCGTGTGCGTCCACACCAAGCTCGGCTGGAAGATGCTTGCCAAGCTCGGCGCCGAGGGCGTGCTCGCCGGCGTCAAGGACTCCTCCGGCGACGACATCTCCTTCCGCTACCTCTGCCAGGAGAACGAGAAGCTCGGACACCCGCTGTCCCTGCTCACCGGCCATGAGATCGTGGTCGACGGCGCCTATCTCTCCGGCGCCGACGGCTCCGTGCCCGGCCTCGCCAACGTCGAGCCCAAGGGGTACGTGCGCATGTGGAAGGCCGCGCAGGCGGGCGACTGGGCAACGGTCAAGGCCGAGCAGGACAAGCTCAACGAGCTCAGCCACATCTTCGATGTGACCTCCGGCGTGCAGGGCTATGCCGGCGGCGTGGGCGCCTTCAAGACCGCGCTCTGGCTCATGGGCATCTTCGACTCCAACACCATGCCTCGCCCCGTCAAGGCGCTCGAGGGTGCCAACGTCGAGGCTATCAAGAAGGTCCTCGTGGACAACGGCCTGATCAAGTAGGGAAGTGCCATGAAGGTCATCTCTGTCGACATCGGCGGCACCAAGATCGCGAGCGGCATCGTCACGTTCGACGAGGCGGATGCCTGCACTGTCGAGCATGTGGGCAAGGTCCCCACATGCGCGATGGAGGGCGGAAACGTCGTGCTCGAGCGCGTCATCGCGCAGGTGCGTGAGCGTCTTGCCGATGCGGAGGGTGCCGAGATCGCGGGCATCGCGATCTCGAGCGCCGGCGCCATCGATCCCATCACCGGCGATGTGGCCAGCGCCAACGGCAAGATGCCCGGCTGGGGCGGCATACGTCTGGGCGCCGAGGTCTCGGCTGCCACGGGGCTTCCCGTCCGTGTGCTGAACGACGTGCACGCCCACGCCCTGGGCGAGGCCCGACGCGGTGCCGGCAGGAACCGCGCCAGCTCCATCGTCGTGGGCATCGGTACCGGCGTGGGCGGTGCGTTCGTCGATGGCGACCATATCATGCTGGGCACGCACATGGAGGCGGGTCACATCGGCCACGTCCATTGCGCCGAGGCTGCCGGCATGCGCTGCGATTGCGGTGCCACCGGCCACATGGAATGCGTCGCTTCGGGAACCGCCATCACCGAGTCGTATATCCGCTTCGGCGGCGACGCGACCTACGAGCGCGATGGCGAGACGGTGCCCATGGACGGCGCCGAGATCAACCGCCGCGCGCTCGAGCTGGGCGATGAGCACGCCATAGCCGCACAAGAGCTCGCAGGCCATGCGCTGGGTTCCGTTGTTGCCGGCGTCTGCAGCATGCTCGATCCCGATTGCATCATCCTTTCGGGCTCGGTCATCAACTGCGGGCACTATTGGCACGATGCGGTTGCCGCTGGCTTCGCCGAGACGGCCATGGAGCCTATCCGCGCAACGCCCATCCTGCTTGCGAGCCTCGGCGACAACGCGCCGCTCATCGGCGCTGCCGAGCATTTCGTCTCTCCCGCATACCGCGAGCTTCTCGCCTAACCGAAAGGATATCGCATGGCAATCTCACCGCTCGTCCAGTCGCTCAAGGGCAAGCTCATCGTCTCAGTGCAGGCGTATCCCGGCGAGCCGCTCCGTACGCCCGAGTTCATGGCCGCCATGGCGCGCGCCTGCGAGCTGGGCGGCGCTGCGGCCATTCGCTGCCAGGGCCTCTCCGACATCTCCGCCATCAAGGGCAGGGTCGAGATCCCCGTGATCGGCCTGTGGAAGGAGGGCCACGAGGGCGTCTACATCACGCCCACGCTGCGCCACGCGCTCGCATGCGTGTGGGCCGGCGCCGACATCGTTGCCATCGATGCCACCGACCGTCCGCGTCCCGACGGCCGCACCTTCGAGGAGACGGTCGCCGCCATCCGCGAGCAGGTCGACACCCTCATCATGGCCGACTGCGCCACCATCGAGGACATCCGCCGCGGCGTCGCCTGCGGATGCGACATCGTCTCGACCACGCTCTCCCATGGCAAGGCCGCCATCGACACCACGCTCGACGATGGCCCCGACATCGCCCTGCTCGCGCAGGCCGCCGCGGAGTTCCCGGGCTTCCCGGTCATCTGCGAGGGCCATGTGCACACGCCCGCCGATGGCGCGAAGGCCATCGAGGCCGGCGCGTGGGCCGTGGTCGCCGGCACCGGCATCACGCATCCCACCTCCATCACGAGCTGGTTCAAGGCGGCTATCGAGGGCTAGCCTGAAGATCCGTTGCGTCTACCCAAGCGGCGCGCACGCCCAACCGCGGGCCTGCGCGCCGTTTGCTTTGCGCTATGCTGGATACAAGGTTAGGAGGGGATATGACTGCAGCAGACAGCAACGCCAACGCGCCCGATGTCATCGTCATAACGGGTATGTCGGGTTCCGGCCGCACCCAGGCCCTCCATGTCTTCGAGGATATGGGGTACTTCTGCATCGACAATCTCCCGCCGCGTCTGCTCGTGCAGCTTTCAGACCTCGTGGGCATCAACTCGGGCGTCGGCCGCCATCTTGCGGTGACGTGCGATCTCAGGAGCCAGGGGCTGTTCGACGAGCTTTCCGACTCGCTTGCCAGCCTCACCGAGCATGAGCTGAGCTACCAAGTGGTCTTTCTCGAGGCTTCCGATGAGACGATCATCAGGCGCTACAGCGAGAACCGCCGCCGCCATCCCATCGCCTACGAGGGCGAGGACGTGCCGCATGCCGTTGCCCGCGAGCGCTCGCTGCTCGCGGACGTGAAGGAGGCTGCCGACCTCGTGATCGACACCTCCTCCCTGAAGCCCCAGCAGCTGACCACGCGCCTGCGCCGCGCCTATTCGGAGCTTACCGACCAGCAGCTCATGGACGTGCACGTGTTCTCGTTCGGCTTCAAGCACGGCATGCCCGCGGCCGCCGACCTCATGATCGACGTGCGCTTCCTTCCCAATCCCTATTGGGAGGCAGAGCTCAGGAACCTCGACGGCAACGATGAGGCCGTCGCGCGCTACGTGCTCGACAACCAGACCGCGCACGAATTCCTCGATGCGTGGAACAAGCTGCTCGACACCTGCCTGCCAGGCTACGTTGCCGAAGGCAAGTCGCAGCTTTCCATTGCCGTGGGATGCACGGGCGGCCAGCATCGCAGCGTCGCCATCGCCAATGCGACGGCGTCCCATCTCTCAGAGCTCGGGTATCGGGTGACCATCTCACATCGCGACCTTCCGAAGGCGGTGAGGGGCTAGCTGTGGCGCGCCACATGAGACAGCCGCTCGCCGTCTGCGTTGGCGGAGGCACCGGGCAGCCGCAGGTGCTGCGTGCGCTCCGCGGACGCGGATGGGATCTCGCCGCCGTGGTCGCCATGGCAGACGACGGAGGCTCCACCGGCGCCATCCGTCGTGCGATGGGCGCGCTTCCTCCCGGAGACGTGCGCAACTGCCTCGTGGCCCTTGCCGAGAATCCCGATTCCGATCTTGCGCGGGCGCTCCAGCGCCGGCTCTCATTCGCGGGCAACCATTCGCTGGGAAACCTTCTGCTCGCAACGCTCGCCGACGAGTCGGGCTCGTTCGTCTCGGCTGTGCGCGAGATCGAGCGCGCTCTCGGCTGCATCGGGCACGTGCATCCCTCGACTGCGGAGTTCGTTACGCTGCGCGGCGTCACGCGCGACGGCCGCACCATCAGGGGAGAGGAGATGATCGGGCACGGGCCCTGCACGCTCTCGCATGTCTGGCTCGAGCCGGAGGCCCCCGCCGCCTGCGCCGATGCGGTTGAGGCCATCCTCTCCGCGCATCTCGTCATCCTGGGCCCGGGCTCGCTCTTCACCTCGATCATCCCCAACGTCCTCGTGCCCGGCATCGCCGATGCCCTGCGCGAGACGTCGGCTCTGCGCGTCTTCATCTGTCCCAAGGCCGATACCCAGTACGAGACCTGGGGTCTCGCCGCCGACGAATATGTGACGGCGCTTTTCGACCATGGCCTCGAGGGCTGCATCGACGCGGTGCTCGTGCACCGGGCCGAGACCGGCGACGGCACGGGCACGAGGCTCTTCCGTGCGCTCACGGCCGACGATATCGCCGCCGATGCCGCGCGCCGCGCCTTCATGTCCACGCGCCGTGCGCCCCACTCCGAGGACGTGCTTCCCCGCATCCATCCCGTGCGTGCCGACAAGGACGTCATCGCACGGCTGCGCCAGCTGGTTCCCGTGGTCGAGGTGCGCGACTTCTCGCTCGCGAACGTGCCCACGGCGCACGACCCCATCAAGCTTGCCAGCGCTATCGAGGGGGTGAGCGGATGGCGTCGTTCACTGCCGAGGTGAAAGACGAGCTCTCGCGTGTCGAGGGACGGTGCGCGACCTGCGATTACGCCGAGCTCTCGGCGCTTTTGCGCGTGTGCGGAACGCTCTCGTTCAAGGGGCCGGGGCGCTACTCGCTGCGCATAACCACCGAGACGGGCGCGGTCGCGCGCACCATCATCAAGCTCACCCACGAGCTCTTCGACCTCGATACGTCGCTCACCATCCGCCGCTCCGTGCTGCATAAGACGCGCAACTACCTCATCGAGATCCCCGAGCAGCCGGGAATCGAGGAGGCCATCGTCGAACTCGGCATCCTCATCCCGGGGCAGGGGCTCGCCACGGGCATCCCGCGCCAGCTCCTCCAGAAGCGCTGCTGCCGCGAATCGTACCTGCGCGGCGCCTTCATGGCCGGCGGCTTCATCGCCGATCCGCGCGGCGATTTCCATCTGGAGCTCGCGGTGACGGGGGAGGAGTTCGCAACCGAGCTCTCCGTGCTGGTGGGGTCGCTCGGCGTGCATGCCCGCCTGAACCACCGCAGGGGCGCCTACGCCATCTACCTCAAGAGCTTCGACGATATCGTGACGCTGCTCACCGGCATGGGCGCTGCCCGTTATGCCCATACCATCGAGGGCGTGCGCGCCATGAAGTCGGTTAAGAACGATGTCAACCGCCGCGTCAACGCCGAGCTTGCCAACCAGAACCGCGCGGGCGATGCCGCAGCCGGTCAGCTCGCGCTTATCGACGAGGCCGAGGCGCGCATCGGACTCGCCGCGCTTCCGCGTGCGGTGCGCGAGTTCTGCGAGCTTAGACGCGCGAACCCCGAGCTCTCGCTTGCCGAGCTCGGCCAGGAGCTCGTCCCGCCCGCCTCGAAATCGGCCATGTACCACAGGGTGCTTCGCCTCGAGGCGCTCGTCTCCGAGGCCCGCGAGTCGTGACGGACCGCGCTCACCAACCATTCCCTCCGTTCGTCTCTGCCGAATAGGTGAAAAAGCACCCGCGCCCCCGCACGTCTCATGCGCGGAGGAAGCGTTTAGCGCTAAACTATGGAAGGTTAGGTTTGCTAACCATCCTTGTTGGTAAATGGGCATGGCGGGGAGAGGAACCGCCAACCCTTTCGAAAGGAGATTTGCATGGCAGTCAAGGTTGCAATCAACGGTTTTGGCCGCATCGGTCGTCTCGCCTTCAGGCAGATGTTCGGTCACGAGGGCTCTGAGATCGTCGCCATCAACGACCTCACCGACCCCAAGATGCTCGCCCACCTGCTGAAGTACGACTCTTCGCAGGGCAACTATGCTCGCGACCACGAGGTCACCGCCGGTGAGGACTCCATCACCGTCGATGGCAAGACCATCAAGATCTACAAGGAGGCCGACGCCAACAACCTGCCTTGGGGCGAGCTCGGCGTGGACGTCGTTCTCGAGTGCACCGGTTTCTACACCTCCAAGGCCAAGGCCCAGGCTCACATCAACGCCGGCGCCAAGAAGGTCGTCATCTCCGCTCCCGCTGGCAACGACCTGCCCACCATCGTCTACAACGTCAACCATGAGACCCTGACGGCCGACGACGACATCATCTCCGCCGCCTCCTGCACCACCAACTGCCTCGCCCCCATGGCCAAGGCCCTGAACGACTTCGCTCCCATCCAGAGCGGCATCATGTGCACCGTTCACGCCTACACCGGCGACCAGATGCTCCTCGACGGCCCGCATCGCAAGGGCGACCTGCGCCGCGCTCGCGCCGCTGCCTGCAACATCGTCCCCAACTCCACCGGTGCCGCCAAGGCCATCGGCCTGGTCATCCCCGAGCTCAACGGCAAGCTCATCGGTGCTGCCCAGCGCGTTCCCACGCCCACCGGCTCCACCACCATGCTCTTCGCGGTCGTCAAGTATGACGGCGAGCTCACTGCCGACGCCATCAACGCCGCCATGAAGGCTGCCTCCGATCCCGAGACCTTCGGCTACAACGAGGACCAGATCGTCTCCTCCGACATCGTGGGCATGACCTACGGCTCGCTCTTCGACGCCACCCAGACCATGGTCAAGGAGATCGGCGACGGTCTCTATGAGGTCCAGGTTGTCTCTTGGTACGACAACGAGAACTCCTACACCTCCCAGATGGTCCGCACCATCAAGTACTTCGAGAAGTTCGTAGCGTAGTTTTCTTTCGTCTAGCGCAGGGCCGGCGACATCGCGCGCACGGCCTTGCGCCGACACTGCACCGTCATTGAAAATGGGCCCGCTTCTTCTTTCTCGCCCGCAGTTCCGCAGCGTAGCGAGGACTGTTTGAGGACGAGGAAGAAGAAGCGGGCTTCTTGTGAAAGGAGTGACACATGGCGTTCACCAAGAAGACCGTGCGCGACGTCGATGTCGCCGGCAAGCGCGTCCTCATGCGCGTCGATTTCAACGTGCCTCTGAAGGACGGCGTCGTGACCGACGATACGCGCGTCCGCGCCGCCATCCCCACCATCCAGTACCTCAAGGAGCATGGCGCCGGCATCATCCTCATAAGCCACCTCGGCCGTCCCAAGGGCGACGGCTTCGAGCCCGAGCTCAGCCTCCGTCCGGCCGCTGAGAAGCTCGCCGAGCTCACCGGCTACGATGTGAAGTTCATCGAGGACACCTATGGTGACGAGGCCGCCGCTGCCTGCGCCGCCGTCAAGCCGGGCGACATCCTCGTGCTCGAGAACGTCCGCTTCCTCAAGGCCGAGAAGAAGAACGACCCCGAGGTCGCCAAGAAGCTCGCCTCCTACGCCGACATCTTCGTGCTCGATGCCTTCGGCACCGCGCACCGTGCGCAGGGCTCCGTCGTCGGCCCCGCCGACTACATCCCCGCCGTTGCCGGCTTCCTGCTGGAGAAGGAGGTCGACACCCTGACCTCGATCTTCGCCGAGCCCGAGCGTCCGTTCGTCGCCATCGTGGGCGGCTCCAAGGTCTCCTCCAAGATCGGCGTGCTCGACCACCTCATCGACTCCGCCGACACCCTCATCATCGGCGGCGGCATGGCCTACACCTTCTTCCTGGCCAAGGGCTACACTGTGGGCACCAGCCTGCAGGAGCCCGACTGGGTCGAGGCTGCCGGCAAGATGCTCGAGAAGGCCGAGGCCAAGGGCTGCAAGATCCTCCTGCCCGTCGACAACGTCGTGACCGATCACTTCGGCGACGATGCCGTGGGCGAGGTAGTTGACTCCGACAAGATCCCCGATGACCGCATGGGCATGGACATCGGCCCCAAGACCCGCGAGCTCTACTGCGAGGCCGTCAAGGCTGCCAAGACCGTGTTCTGGAACGGCCCCATGGGCGTCTTCGAGATCGAGCAGTTCGCCGCCGGCACCGAGGCCGTGGCCCGTGCCATCGCGGACGCCGACAACACGTCCATCATCGGCGGCGGCGACTCCGTTGCGGCTATCAACAAGTTCGGCTTGGCCGATAAGATGAGCTGGATCTCCACCGGCGGCGGTGCGTCCATGGAGCTCGTCGAGGGCAAGGCCCTTCCTGGAGTGGAGGCGCTTCTCGATGCGTAAGATCATGATTGCCGGCAACTGGAAGATGAACAAGACCTTCTCCGAGGCCGTCGAGCTTGCCAGCGCGCTTGCCGACGAGCTCAAGGACGGCACCGGCGACGTCGACGTCGTCGTCTGCCCGCCCGCCGTCGACCTCAAGGGTGTCTCCGAGGTCATCGAGCAGGCCAACGCCCCGTTCGCGCTCGGCGCGCAGAACGTCTATTGGGAGGAGAAGGGCGCCTACACCGGCGAGACCGCTCCCGATATGCTCACCTCCATCGGTGCCACCTACTGCATTATCGGCCACTCCGAGCGCCGCGGCTACTTCGGCGAGACCGATGAGGACATCAACAAGAAGGCCAAGGCCCTCATGGCCCACGGCATCGTGCCCATCT
>CAMNAH010000041.1 GCA_946530775.1 uncultured Coriobacteriales bacterium | reverse complement strand
CTGCCTGGGGCAGCATCTCATCATGGAGAGCGGCGACGAGGCCGAGAGTGGTTTCTGCGCTGGTCTGGGTGCGGTGCCGGGTACCGTGCGCCGCCTCGACGACGCCGAGCTCAAGGTGCCGCATGTGGGCTGGGACCAGCTCGAGATCACCGAGCATGGCCGCGCGTGCCCGCTGCTTGAGGGCATCGAGGACGGCGCGCACGTCTACTTCACGCACAGCTACGCGCTGGCCGAGGACGTCGATCCCGCCATCGTGGCCACCTATACCGATTACACGCGCCGCTTCCCCAGCACCATCTGGCGCGGCAACCTCTTCGCCATGCAGTTCCATCCCGAGAAGTCCTCGCGCGTGGGCCTGCGCATCCTGAGCAACTTCGCCCAGCTCGTGGCAGGAGGCCGCGCATGATCGTGTTTCCCGCCATCGACCTCATCGCCGGCAAGGTCGTGCGCCTCGAGCGCGGCGACCGTGCGCACATGAAGGTCTATTCGGACGATCCCGTCGCTGTGGCCGAGAAGTTCCGCGACGCCGGTGCCGCGTGGATCCACGTGGTCGATCTCTCTGCCACGCTCGAGGAGGACGCCGCAGCTCAGGCGGCCAATGCCGCTGCGATCGAGGGTATCTGCGCAGTCGAGGGCATCCAGGTGGATGCCGGCGGCGGCGTGCGCTCCATGGCGGCGTTCGAACGACTGCTCGACCTGGGCGTCAAGCGCGTCGCGGTGGGCACCGCGCTCGTGCGCGACCCCGATTTCGCGCGCGCGGTCGCGGCCGAGCATGCCGAGGCTGCCGTGGCCGATGTGGCCGCACGCGACGGCCAGGTGCGCGTGAACGGTTGGCGCGAGGCCGAGGCCCTTCTCGCCGACGAGCTCATCGCACGCCTCGCCGACCTGGGCTTCTGCCATCTGGTGTTCACCGACGTTGCCCGCGACGGCATGCAGACCGGCATCGATACCGCGGCCTATGCCCATATCGCCCAGGTGGCAGGCTTTCCCGTGGTGGCTTCGGGCGGCATCGCATCCGTGGCCGACATCGAGGCGCTCGCCGCGCTGGGCCCGCAGGTCATCGAGGGCGCCATCTGCGGACGCGCCATCTTCGAGGGCTCGCTTGCGCTCGAGGATGCGCTGACCGCGGCGAAAGGGGAGTGACATGCTCACCAAACGCGTGATCCCATGCATGGACGTCAAGAACGGCCGCGTGGTCAAGGGCATCAACTTCGTCGACCTGCGTGATGCGGGCGACCCTGTGGAGCTCGCGAGCATCTACGATCGCGAGGGCGCCGACGAGGTTATCTTCCTCGACATCACCGCCACCTCCGATGACCGCGCCACCACCATCGATCTGGCATCCCGCGCGGCTGCCGAGCTGCGCATTCCCTATACCGTGGGCGGCGGGTTCCGCGACATCGCGGGTGCCCGCACCATGATCGCGGCCGGCGCCGACAAGATCTCGATGTGCTCGGCCGCCCTGCGCGACCCCGAGCTCATCACGCTTGCGAGCAGGGCATTCGGCAGCCAGGCGGTCATCGTGGCCATCGACGCCAAGCGCGTGGGCGATGGCGACAAATGGGAAGCCTATGTGGCCGGCGGCCGCACGCCCACGGGCGTGGACGCGCTCGCATGGGCCGAGGAGGCCGCGCGTCGCGGCGCCGGCGAGATCCTGCTCACGAGCATGGATCGCGACGGCACCCAGGACGGCTTCGACATCCCGCTCACCCGCGCGGTGGCGCGCCGCGTGCCCATTCCCGTGATCGCATCGGGCGGCGTGGGCAAGCTCGAGCACTTCGCCGAGGGCATCATCGACGGCGAGGCCGACGCGGTGCTCGCCGCGAGCGTGTTCCACTTCGGCACGTTCTCGATCCGCCAGGTCAAGGAGTACATGGCGGGCGAGGGCATCCCCGTGCGGCTCGACTTCTAGCAGCGACTTCCAGGAGGAACGATGGAGCGCATTTCCGCAGCTTGCGGCCTTACCTACAACGAGGCGGGGCTCATTCCCGCCATCGTGCAGCAGGAGGGCACCGGCGAGGTGCTCATGATGGCCTGGATGAACGAGGAATCGCTCGCCCTCACCTTCAAGACGGGCACCACCTGGTTCTGGTCGCGCTCGCGCCAGGAGCTCTGGAACAAGGGTGCTACCAGCGGAAACATGCAGCAGGTCAAGCAGATCCTCGTCGATTGCGATAAGGACTGCCTGCTCGTGGTGGTGGACTCGCCGGGTCCCGCATGCCACACGGGCAACCGCAGCTGCTTCTACCGCGAGCTCGAGGCGTGAGGTCGTCTCCGCGCTTCCATCATCATTTCTCCTTTTTCGGCCATTCTCGCTTGACTCTGCAAAGGATTCGTAGCAAGATACTTACTTGCCCGCGCCGTTAGCTCAGCTGGATAGAGCGTTTGACTACGAATCAAAAGGTCGGGGGTTCGAATCCCTCACGGCGCACCACGATTTCTCCGAGCCCCGCATGGGGCTCTTTTCATGTGCGGAGGCCTCATGCAGCGCGGCGTGATCTTCGATTTCAACGGCACCATGGTCCTGGACGGGCCGTTCCAGGAACTTGCCTGGCGCACGTGGGCCCGCGAGCATCTGGGCCTCGAGCTCTCCGACGAGGATTTCGCCTACCACCTGCACGGCGTGAGCATAGGGGAGTGCCTCGAGTTCATGCTCGGCCGCTGGCCCACCGACGAGGAGACGGACCGCGCGGAGGCCGAGCGCGAGCACCTCTACCGCGAGATCTGCCGGGAGCATTCCGCGGAGTGCCAGCTCTGGGATGGTCTGCCCGAGTTCCTCGATGCGCTGGTGGAGCGCGGTATCGCCGTCAACATCGCCACGGCGTCGCCCCTCGAGAACATGGTGTTCCACTTCGAGCGGCTGGGGCTCGACCGCTGGTTCTCGCTCGACACGATCGTCTACAACGACCGCACCTTCCCGAGCAAGCCCGCGCCCGACATCTTCCTGCGTGCCGCCGAGCGCATTAACCTGCCCATCGGCGCCTGCACGGTGTTCGAGGATGCGCCGTCGGGCCTCGAGGCGGCGCGTCGAGCTGGTGCTTCGCGCATTATCGCGGTGCCTGCGGAATATGACGCCGAGTTCCTCGCCGGGCTTCCGGGCGTGAATGCGGTCATCTCCGACTACCGCGATATGTCGGCATTCTTCACCGCCTAGGTTTTCAACAACGCGGTTTGACGCGGTTTGACGCGTCTCGACACACGGTTTTCCACCGCGCCATCGTATCCTGCATTTTCTTGCTCGTTTGCGAATAATATTTGCGTTTTGCCCAAGTGAACAGAGCATATTCTGCAAAAGAAGTCCCAGTTAAACGGATCAATCGCGTTGTTCGCTGACAGCTGGCTGTCAGCCAAGTGTCAGCTTGGTGCAAGCTTCGATTGGAAAGTTTGAGTTTTCAACACGGCGTGACGCTACGCTCAAATCATGGATTACGTCGTCAGTGGATTATATGCTCGTCGGATGTTGCGTTCTCTGCGCTGCGACAGAGAAGCGGCCATAATCCCGCTCAGCTGGAGCCGGTCGGTGGGGAGCATTCGCTCTGGCGCGTATGTCCCTCTCACCGAGGAGGGCTGCACGCGTCTCGGCATGCAGTCCGCTCCCACGAAAAAGAGCCCCATGAGGGTCATTGTGCCCGATGCGTGCAAGAGGTTCTGCCGCTTCGACGAGTTCGAATCTCAGGTCATCTCGAAGGCCGTTTCCGGTAAGCCGTTTGTCAAGATCAGTCCAGAGATCGCCATAGCTGGCCCTGAGCTCCTTTTCATCGACGCGGTAGCTACCCTGCCGCTTTACCGAGTGCTCCTTCTGGGTATGGAGTTATGCGGAACGTACTCGCTTCGTCAGTCATTCCCTAGTGCTGAGCGTCCGGTGTATGGAATCGAGCCTGTGACTTCAGTCGAGAAGATATCGGAGACAATCGATGATTTGAGAGGCGCGAGGGTCCATGGGGCGGGACGGGTCAAGGACATCCTCCCATTCCTTATGGAAGGGTCTGCTTCTCCCATGGAAAGTGTGCTCGCTCTTATGCTCCGGCTTCCTGTGATGCGCGGCGGCTTGGGCCTGGGCATCCCGAAGCTCAATCCCGTAATTCCAATTGAGGAAGAGTTCCGCTGTTTCACCTCAGCAAAAACCTTCCGCCCCGACATCTACTTCGACAAAGTTCCCATCGACCTTGAGTATGAGAGCGAGGAGTTCCATCCTGAGCTGGGGAACTGGGACAGGCTGGATGCCGCATCGCGTGCGGCGATACAAAAGAAGTCGCAGGGCGATAAGCAGCGGATGCGCCTCATCCAATCCATGGGAATTCGGGTATTCCAGGTGACGTACGAGGATTTCAAGACCAATGAAGCATTCGACAAGCTTACTGAACAGCTGCTTAGGCAAATCGAAGACATCACGGGAAGAAGTATGGATGCAAAGCGGCGAAAGCTTGGGGGATACGAGGCGACGGTGCGCCGCTCTTCCCTGTTCGAATCGCTGATTAAAAACCGAGAAGCATAGCAAAAACCCAGTGGTGATGTAGGACTCCTCGCGTCGGCTCCATCCATGAATATAAGATGCATATTAAAGGGCAAGAAGTTGTCTAAGATGCATATTTTTTGCGTCAGGCATCCCCAGTAGCTCAGACTTACATCACCACTGGGTTTTTGACTCCTAAGATGCGAATTCAGCTTGCCAAATACGCTAAAACCTACCGCTTTTTGCGCTCCGGGTTGCCTTCGGCCTTGCCGCAGCTGGGGCAGAGGTCGGCCAGCGGGCATTCCCCGCATTTGGGAGCGTGTGCCGAGCAGGTATCGCGTCCGAAATGGATCCACTGCTCGTTCACGGGACCCCAGAGCTCATGGGGCAGCAGCGCCAGAAGATCCTGCTCGCAGGCGAGCGGCGTGGGCGCGTCCGAGAAGCGCAGGCGCCGCGAGATGCGGAACACATGCGTGTCCACCGCGATGCCGTCGACCACCCCATACGCCTTGTTGAGCACGATGTTCGCCGTCTTGCGCCCCACGCCCGGCAGCCTGGTGAGCTCGTCCATGGTGCGCGGCACCTCGCCGCCGAAATCGGTCATGATCATCTGCGCGGCCTCCACGGCGTGCGCGGCCTTCGCGCGCCAGAACCCGATGGAGCGAATCACCTCGCCCACCTCGGCGGGATCTGCCCCGGCAAGCGACGCGGCATCGGGCCAGCGCCGGAAGAGCTCCGGCGTCACCTTGTTCACCGCGGCATCGGTGGTCTGCGCCGACAGCAGCACGCAGATCACCAGCTCGAACGGGTTGCGGAACCACAATGCGCTCTCGACCTGCGGATAGAGCTCCTCCATGCGCCGACACATCTCGACGGCGCGCTCGCGCTTGGCCTTCTTGGATTCCCTCGGCATCGCCTGCCCCCTTTCCAACTATGACAAGGATACATCGTGATATGTCATCTCCCGCGGGAGCGGCAGGCAACAAAGGTTAAAATAGAAGGGCTGTAGAACCGCAATCGGTAGGGAGAGCCGATGATTTCACAAGATGCGTCTCTGTACCTCTCGAAGGACGACCTGTTCCTCCTCGCCAAGGGCGAATGGTATCGAAGCTACGAGAAGTTGGGAGCACATCCCGCGGAGAGGGACGGCCAGTACGGCTACCATTTTGCCGTATGGGCGCCCGATGTTAAGTCGGTTCACGTTATCGGTTCGTTCAACGGTTGGGATGAGTGGGCGAACCCGCTTTCCTGCAGCGCCACCGGCGGTGTGTGGGAGGGTTTCGTCCCCGGCGTCAACCAGGGCGACTCCTACAAGTACCTCATCGAGACCGGCGCCGGCGAGAAGCTCTATAAGGCCGACCCGTACGGCTTCTGGGCCGAGCTCGTGCCCGACAACGCCTCGCGCACCTACGACATCGAGGGCTACGAGTGGGGCGACGAGCGCTGGATGGCAAATCGCCAGCGCAACGGCCACCGCGGCCGTCCGCTCAACATCTACGAGGTGCATCTGGGCAGCTGGAAGCGCCACAACGACGGCCTCACCGGCAACGGCAAGTGGCCCGAGAAGCCCGAAGACGCCACCGGCTCCTACCTCAGCTACGACGAGCTCTCCGAGGAGCTCGTGGACTACGTCCACATGATGGGCTACTCGCACATCGAGCTCATGCCCGTCATGGAGCACCCCTTCGACGGCTCCTGGGGCTACCAGACCGTGGGCTACTACGCGCCCACCTCGCGCTTCGGCGACCCCAAGCAGTTCAAGCACTTCGTTGACGCCTGCCACCGCGCGGGCATCGGCGTCATCCTCGACTGGGTCCCCGGCGGCTGCTGCCCCGACGCCCACGGCCTTGCGCGCTTCAACGGCGGCAAGCTCTACGAGGGCCTCGTGCACCCCACCTGGGGCACCCTCAAGTTCAACGTGGCGCGCGGCGAGGTCCGCACGTTCCTCATCTCGAACCTGCTCTACTGGGTCGACGAGTACCACGCCGACGGCATCCGCGTCGATGGCGTGACCTCCATGCTCTACCTCAACTTCGGCATCGACGAGCCGTCCAAGAAGCGCTTCAACTCGCGCGGCACCGAGGAGGACGACGACGCCGTCGCCTTTATCCGCCAGTGCAACTCCACCATCGGCAAGTACTACCCCGACGTCATGATGATCGCCGAGGAGTCCACCGCGTGGCCGCTCGTCACCTACCCGCCCGAGGTCGGCGGCCTGGGCTTCAACTACAAGTGGGACATGGGCTGGATGAACGACACCCTGCACTACATGCAGGCCGACTTCCCGTTCCGTCCGGGCGCCCACAAGCTGCTGACCTTCTCCATCATGTACGCCTTCAACGAGAACTTCATCCTGCCGTTCAGCCACGACGAGGTCGTGCATGGCAAGTGCTCGCTGGTCACCCGCATGCCGGGCGACTACTGGCGTCAGTTTGCCGGCATGCGCGCGCTGGCCTTCTACCAGATGACGCACCCCGGCGGCAAGCTCAACTTCATGGGCAACGAGATCGGCCAGTTCATCGAGTGGCGCTACTACGAGGGCATCGAGTTCTTCCTCACCGAGCAGTTCGACACGCACCGCAAGCATCAGCGCTTCATCTCGGCGCTCAACCGCTTCTACAACGAGAACCCCGCCATGTGGCAGAAGGCCTACGAGGCCGACGGCTACGAGTGGATCGACGCCGACAACAACAAGCAGTCCATCCTCAGCTACGTGCGCCACGGCAACGATGAGCGCGACGATCTGGTGATTCTGCTCAACATGGACATCAACGCCCACGAGAACTTCCGCATGGGCGTGCCCAAGAGCGGCATCTACGAGGAGGTCTTCAACTCCGACGATCCGCGCTACGGCGGCTCGGGCGTCTACAACGGCGGCCAGCTCATCAGCGAGGACGTGCCGTGGAACGGCCGCAAGGACTCCCTCGTGCTGAGGGTTCCGCCGCTGGGCGGCATCATCCTCAAGCGCACGGCCGACCTGCCGCCCAAGAAGAAGGCTCCGGCAAAGAAGGCCGGCGCGGCCATCGCCAAGACGGGCACCAAGACGATCGCCAAGGCCAAGCCCGCCGCGACCAAGGCCGTGACCAAGACGGCTGCGGCCAAGCCGGCTCCGATCGCCAAGACCAAGCCCGCCGCGACCAAGGCCGTGACCAAGACCACGGCCGCTAAGCCGGCGTCGAAGCCCGCGGCAAAGCCCGCTGCGGCACCCAAACAGGCAAAACCCGCTAACACTTCGACCAAGAAGAACTAGCAGGAAACGCGTAGAGCATATAAACCGACGCGCCGCATCCCAGCTGCGCCGGAAGGGAGATTCATGGTTGCAACTACCGACATGTTCCAAGGCTTCAGCGGCCTGATGCGCCGCCTCAAGGGCGAGAAGTCCTTCGAGAGCAACGAGGACTTCGTCAACACCTACCGCGCCGTCTGCGAGGCGACGCTGGGCAAGTCCTTCGAGAAGGCCACCGACCGCGAGCGCTACCAGGCACTCGCCCGCATGGTCGCCTTCAAGGCGCGCGACCTGCAGGTCGAGACCAAGGTCGAGCAGGAGAAGGAGGTCTACTACTTCTCGCTCGAGTTCCTGCTCGGTCCGCTGCTCGACAACTACCTCATCAACCTGGGCGTCCGCGACGTCGTCGCCGAGGGCCTCAAGGAGATGGGCACCAGCCTCGAGACCATCTGCGAGGAGGAGTGCGACCCGGGCCTCGGCAACGGCGGCCTCGGCCGTCTGGCCGCGTGCTTCCTCGACTCGATGG
>CAMNAH010000040.1 GCA_946530775.1 uncultured Coriobacteriales bacterium | reverse complement strand
GTAGGCTACCAGCCCACGCTCGCCACCGAGATGGGCCAGCTCCAGGAGCGCATCACCTCCACCGCCGACGGCTCGATCACCTCGGTCCAGGCCATCTACGTGCCCGCCGACGACCTCACCGACCCGGCGCCGGCAACCACCTTCTCGCACCTCGACGCGCGCACGGTTCTCGACCGCGGCATCGCGTCGCTGGGCATCTACCCCGCCGTCGACCCGCTCGACTCCTCGTCGCGCGTGCTCGACCCGCTCGTGGTGGGCGAGGAGCACTACAAGGTGGCGCACGGCGTGCAGGAGCTGCTGCAGCGCTACAAGGAGCTCCAGGACATCATCGCCATCCTGGGCATGGAGGAGCTCTCCGAGGAGGACAAGCAGGTCGTGGCCCGTGCACGCCGCGCCCGCAACTTCCTCTCGCAGCCGTTCAACGTGGCCGAGCAGTTCAGCGGCATCCCCGGCAAGTACGTGCCGCTCAAGGAGACGGTCCGCAGCTTCAAGGCGCTGCTCTCGGGCGCCTACGATGACTACCCGGAGCAGGCGTTCATGTTCGCCGGCACCATCGAGGACGTCGAGGATAGGGCCAGGGAGCTGGGCTATGGAGTTTGATGTCACGATCAACACGCCGCAGGGCCTCTATAAGCAGACCCGTGCGTCCATCGTGAACGTGGTCTCGGAGGATGGCCAGCGCGGCATCCTCCCCAACCACATGCCCCTCGTGGTCTCGCTTGCCGTGGGCAAGATGACCATGGAGGAGGAGAGCGGCCGCGAGACCTATGCCGTGAGCGGCGGCGTGCTCTTCTTCCGCAACAACCAGTGCACCATCCTCACGCCCGCCATCGAGAACGTGAAGGACATCGACGTGGACCGTGCCGAGCGCGCGAAGGAGCGCGCCGAGGCGCGCCTTGCCGCTATCGATGACGAGCATGTCGATATGGTGCGTGCCGAGATCGCCCTCAAGAAGGCCATCAACCGCATCAACGTCAAGCAGGATATGCGCTAGCGCGCCTGCCTTCTGGCCGGCTTGTATCTTGCATCGAGACCTACCCCGTTCGCGAAAGGTGTACTCCGATTGCGAACGGGGTCGTTTTTTATGCCTAAAACGTGCACCGTTCGCGAACGGAATACGCCGATTGCGAACGGTGCACGTAGCGATACCGTGACGATACTGGCTATGCGGGGCCGCTATACCTGCGTGGCAAGGTAGCAGGTGTCCTCGCCCTCGAAGCGCACAAGCGCGGTACCGTCTTCCAGCACGGCAATCGAGCAGGGATCTCCCGTGGCCTCGACCGTGGCGTCTTGCCAGGCATACCCTGCGGGATCTCCCATATCAGCGGCGGCATCGCTAATGGCATAGCGGCTGCCATCTGCAAGCACGATCGTCTCGGCGTCGATCGCTCTGGCTGAATATACGGCCTCTTCCTCGCCGGCAGCCTCGACAGAGAGGTTCACCGCGCCCGTATCCATCGCTTCCATGGGTGCCGCGGCCTTATCCGCCCCTCCCGACTGGCTTGGCAGGATGCCGCCGATAAGAGCCACCACGAGCAGCGCGGCAGCGGCAGCCACGGGACCGGCCCAGCGTATAACGCGGCCACGCTTCCGCGGTTTTTCTGACAAATGACCTGTCCATTTGTCAGGTTTTTGGGACTCGGCGGCAAGGAGGTTGGCAAGGATGCGGTCCTCGGCTTCCTTCGAGAGTTTTACCTCGGCAAACGCCTCGCTTATACGCTCATCGAACTGCTCATCCGTCATGTCCTGCCACCTCCTTCCAAATCCTTCCTCAACAATGCCCGTGCGTCGGCAAGCCGGTTGCGTATGGTCGAGGGCGGCGAGCCCAGCATGCGCGCGATCTCGTCGGTCTTGCGGCCCTCGACATAGTGGAGCACCACCACGTCCTTATATGCGTCGGGCAGCCGGAGCACCGCCTGCATGACCTCGCCGGGCTCATCCGCGAAGACCTCGTCCTCGGTAGACGGTTCGGGCACGTTCTCGTCGAGCGCCACCACGCGGCTGCGCCCCGCGCTCTTGATCACATCGAGGCAGTGGTTCTTGGCCGCCACGATGAGCCAGGCCTTCTCGTGCTCCTCGCTCTCGAAGCCACGCGGATGCTCCACGAGCTTCATGAACGTGGCCTGCACCGCGTCCTCGGCCTCCGCAGCCGAGCCTAGATAGGAGTAGCACAGCCGATAGACCGTCTGCACGTGGCGACGGTAGATGCCCTCTATGCTCTGTGCAGCGCGCGCCATCTCCCCTCCTATCAAAGACACGAGCGGGCTCTGCAGTTTGTCGCCGCTATCTTATCGCAACGATGAAAACCGCCCCCGTGCGAACCAGCAAGGGGGCGGAGAAGGTCGGCTGGAGCGCAGGGCTACTCCCCCAGCACCTCGCGCAGGCGCGCGCCGAGGCCCTCGAGGTTGTATCCCTCGACGAACTGGCGGATGGAGCGCTTGATGCAATCCACGGCGTAGCGCTGCGCATCGATGTGGCAGGCGGCCAGGTTGGCGGCGTTCTTGGCGACCTCGGCCTTGACCGGCTCCTCGTTGAACGTGTAGTGGCCTGCGATGTCGAGGATGACGAGCGCCTTCTCGGGGTCGGCGAAGATCTGCTCGACGGTGAGCTTGGTGTCGTCGCCCACCATCCACTTGCGCCAGCGCTCGGTGAGGATGGCACGCTCGAGCAGCACGTCGCGCAGGTGCGAGGGCTCCTCGACGAGGCCCTTCTCGGCGAGCTTGGCCTCGAGCTCGGCCAGACGCAGCAGGGCGCGCGTCTCCTCGGTGCCGAACTGCGGCGCCACGTTGCTGGCCGTCACGCCCGCAGGCGCGTGGATGAGCATGGTGATGTCGTCGAGGTAGTCGCAGTTGTGCTCCTTGAGGCCCACGCCATAAGCAGCGGCCATCTGCGCGAGCGACACCGCGTTGTCGAAGTCGTAGTGGCCCACCTGCTCGGTGAGGCGCGTGAGCGTGCCGGTCTGGCCCACGATGAAGGTGGGCATGGGCAGGTCGCGCGCACCCAGCTCAACCTTGAGTCGCTCGATGAACTCCTGGTATTTCTCGGTGGAGGTGAGACCGCCGTTGGTCTCCTCGGTGCCCACCTCGTAGCCGATGGGCGCCAGGCCCAGTGCGCGGCGCTCGTCCTCGCAGTACTGGATGAGGTCGACGGTGCGCGTGAGCACGGTGTCGAGCGGGATGACCTTGCCGATCTGGTAGGGGTCCTTGGTGGGGTCGATCATGAGCAGGTCGAAGCCAGCCTCGAGGTCGGCCTTATAGGATTTGCGTGCCAGCTCCATGGCCTCGTCCTCGGGCAGGTGCGCGTTGCGCTCGCCGTCGCGCTGCCACGGGCCGCCGTGGTCGCGGCAGAGGTAGTAGTCGCCCTCGTAGCCCACGGCCTCAGCGGCAGCCTTGATGTCGGCCGCGAAGCGGAACTGATCCCAGCCGTTCACGTAGCCGCCGCCCAGCTCGTCCAGATCGACCTGGTTGCGGCTGGCGATGAACATGGGCGGGAAATCGCAGTCGCGGGCGAGCTCGAAGGTGGCCTGGAGCAGGTTGGGGCTCATGGGTCCGATGCCGATGAGCGTGGAGGGCCTGCCTTCGGCCGTGAGCTTGATCATCGCGTCAACCGTCTGCATAACCGAGAGCTTGCCCATGTGGATTCCCTTCCGCGAAGTGCCCGATAACGCCCCTAGTGTAGCGCGAATCCTGCACGGCCAGACGCCCCCTTGCGGTACGATAAATACTTACCACACGCGACCTACAAGGAGGGAGAGCGCCTTTGAGCGCAGATGAGAACAACGGCGCGTTCGCCTACGGGTCGCTCGGCGACCTGGTGCCCTGGCCCGATGACGAGCACTTCCCCAACATCCCCGCCGACGAGGCGCTCGAGCTCTTCCTGGGCTGGGTGGAGTCGCGCGGCATGGAGCTCTGGGAGCATCAGGAGGAGGCGCTTCTCGACCTCGCCGCCGGCAACCATGTGATCCTGGGCACGCCCACGGGATCGGGCAAGAGCATGGTGGCGCTTGGCATGTGCTTCATGGCCATGTGCACCGATCGCCGCTCCTACTACACCGCCCCCATCAAGGCGCTCGTGAGCGAGAAGTTCTTCGAGCTCTGCGACGTGCTCGGCCGCGACAACGTGGGCATGATCACCGGCGATACCGTGATCAACCACGAGGCGCCCGTGATCTGCTGCACGGCCGAGATCCTTGCCAACGACGCACTGCGCTGGGGCGAGAAGGCCGACATAGGCTGCGTGGCCATGGACGAGTTCCACTTCTATGGCGACCGCGACCGCGGCTGGGCGTGGCAGGTGCCCCTGCTCACCCTCCCCCACGTGCAGTTCCTGCTCATGAGCGCCACGCTCGGCGACATGGATGCCATCGCGGACATGCTCGAGCGCCAAACGGCGCGGCCCGTGGAGCGTGTGCTCGATGCGCCGCGTCCCGTGCCCCTCACGTTCGAATTCGTCGACACGCCGCTCGAGGCCACCGTCGAGCTCGCCGTGCGCAACGGCGCCGCTCCCATCTACGCCGTGCACTTCGCGCAGGATGATGCCCTCAACAGCGCGCAGTCGCTCGCCAACTTCGGCATCTCCACCAAGGAGCAGCGCGAGGCGCTCAAAGACGCCATCGCCGGCACGTCCTTCTCGACCGCCTTCGGCAAGACCTTGAAGCGCCTGCTCTTGGCGGGCGTGGGCGTGCACCACGCGGGCATGCTCCCCCGCTACCGCCTGCTCGTGGAGAAGCTCGCCCAGCAGGGTCTTCTGCCGGTGATCTGCGGCACCGACACGCTGGGCGTGGGAATCAACGTGCCCATCCACACCGTGCTCATGACCGCGCTCGCCAAATACGACGGGCATCGCCAGCGCAGGCTCAACGCCCGCGAGTTCCACCAGATCGCCGGCCGCGCCGGCCGCGCCGGCTTCGACACCGAGGGCCTCGTCATCGCCCAGGCCACCGAGTACGACATCGAGAACGCCAAGGCGCTTGCCAAGGCCGGCGGCGATGCCAAGGCCGCGCGCAAGATCAAGACCAAGAAGCCGCCCGAGGGCTTCGTGGGTTGGAACAAGCAGAACTTCGAGAAGCTCGTCGAGGCGACGCCCGAGGCGCTCAAACCGCACATGAAGGTCACCCACTCGATGGTGCTCGCCGAGTGCGAGCAGGGCGGACGCGCCATGGAGCGCGTGCGCAAGATCGTCGAGGACTCCGACCAGACCCCCGTCGAGAAGGCGGCGCTTCTCGCACGTGCCGACGAGGTGCTCGCAACCCTCATGCAGACAGGCGTGGTGGAGCTTGTGGAGGGCACCGAGGACGAGTACCGCCTCACCATCGCGCTGCCCGAGGATTTCGCCCTCGACCAGCCCCTCTCGCCGTTTTTGCTGGCAGCGCTCGAGCTGCTCGATCCCGAGGACCCCAACTACGCGCTCGACGTGATTTCGATGGCCGAGGCCACGCTCGAGGACCCCTACCAGATCCTGCGACGCCTCGAGCGCTTGGCACGCGACGAGGCAAACGCGCAGATGAAGGCCGAGGGCATCGAATACGAGGAGCGCATGGAGCGCCTTCAAGACGTCACCTATGCGCGCCCGCTCGAGGACCTGCTCGTCCCCGCGTTCGAGCAGTACTGCGCGGAGGTGCCGTGGGCGCGCGACTTCGATCTGCGCCCCAAGTCGATCCTGCGCGACATGATCGAGACCGCGAGCGACTTCCGCGGCTACGTCACGCGCGCGGGCATCCCGCGCTCCGAGGGGCTGCTCCTGCGCTACCTCTCCGACGCGTACCGCGTGCTCGACCACACCATCCCGCCCGAGAAGATCGACGACCGCCTGGCCGACATCATCTCGTGGCTGCGCGTGGTGGTGCGCACGGTGGACTCCTCGCTCATCGACGAGTGGGCGGGTTCGGGCCAGGGCGGCATCGGCGAGCAGCTGGCGGCGCCCGGCGCCAAGGACGAGGTCGTCCACGACCGTCGCGGCATCACGCTGCTCGTGCGCAACGCGCTCTGGCGCCGCGTGCGGCTCATCTCGTTCGACAACGCCCGCGAGCTGGGCGAGCTCGACGGCGAGTGGGGCTGGCGCGAGCCGCGCTGGCAGCAGGTGCTCGACGCGTTCTACAACGCCCACGAGGACATCATCGTGGACGACACGGCGCGCCGCTGGGAGTATCTCGCCATCGACGAGAAGGACGAGCTCACGGACCACGTGTGGCACGTGCGTCAGACGCTCTGCGATACCGACGAGGACCACGACTTCCTCATTGCGGCGGACGTCGATCTGGACGCCACGCAGGAGACGGGCGAGGTTGTATTCACCAACTACCGCGCAGGCATCTTCGAGGACCTGTAGCATGAAACGGCGCATGGCACACTCTCCTGGGGAGCGGTGTGCCACACGGAAAGGATTGCTGTGGACGAGGTTTTTGAGCAGGAACAGCAGCATCTGAGCGAGGTCTATGCCAAGCTCGAGCAGATCCGCGACGATCTCACGGCCGACATCGAGAGCGACCACGAGGGCGCCGCGCAGGACCTGCGCGACATGAGCGAGGAGATCCGCTTCAACTTCTCGAGCGCCGACGAGACCATGGAGACGCTCGCGGCCATCGAGACCCTGAACAGCGTCATCGACGCCTACAACCAGTACCACGACTTCAAGCTCGACGAGCTCAGGCGCGCCATCCTGCTGCTGCGCCAGCCCTACTTCGCCAAGGTCTCGCTCGTGATGCGGCCCGGACGGCCTCCGCGCGACGTGTATATCGGCGCCGCCGGCATGACCGACGAGCGCTCGATCCCCTTCATCGTGGACTGGCGCTCGCCCGTGGCCGAGACCTACTACAACCAGCAGATGGGCGAGACGAGCTACCTGGTCGACGGCAAGGTGCGCACCGTGGAGCTCATGCTGCGCCGCCAGTTCGACATCGTGCGCGACAAGCTCAACATGTACTTCGACACCACGGTGGCCATCGAGGACTCCCTGCTCCTCTCGGCGCTCAAGGCCAACCACACCGAGAAGCTCAAGGCCATCACGGCCACCATCCAGCGCGAGCAGAACACCGTGGTGCGCCACGAGGACGTGCCCGTGCTGCTCGTGAGCGGCATCGCAGGCTCGGGCAAGACGAGCGTGATGCTGCAGCGCATCGCCTACCTCTTCTACAACGAGCGCAAGACGCTCGACCCCAAGCAGGTGTTCCTCTTCACGCCCAACCAGATGTTCGTGCGCTATATCGACACCGTGCTACCCACGCTGGGCGAATCCAACCCGCAGACCGTCACCTGGGACGGCTTCATGGCGAGCCTGGGCCTTTCCGACCGCAACTCCGGCGCCGAGGGCGATGCCGCGGAGCTAGCCGAGCTCGAGACGGCCGTGGCGCACATGGAGATCGAGCAGGCCGACCTGCGCGAGATCGCCATCGATGGCGTCAAGCTCCTCACCACGGCGCAGATCAAGAACGCCCTCGACAAGTTCAGCCGCATTCCCGCAGGTCCACGCCTTGCCGCGCTTGTCGAGGAGGAGCTCCACGAGAAGCTCGAGCGGCGCTTCGACGCGCTCGCCAAGGACGACGAGATCCAGGAGGAGATGCTCTGCCTCGACATTGACGACCAGCTCGAGTACTTCGACTCCACCATCGCGCCCTACGACGAGGAGGAGACCCGCGCGCTGGCCCGCATCTACGTGGCCAAGCGCTTCGCCGCCGCGCACGACGCCATCGACACGGCCGCATGGCTGCGCATCGACCGCATCGGCATGCGCCTGCTCGGCAGGAGCGACCTCACCGCGGCGGAGTGGCTCTACACCAAGCTGCTCGTAGCCGGCGGCCAGGCCAAGCACGTGCGCTACGTCATGATCGACGAGGTGCAGGACTACACCGAGGTGCAGCTCATGGTGCTCGCGCGGTACTTCTCGCAGGCGCACTTTTTGCTGCTGGGCGACGAGAACCAGGCCATCTTCGAGCACGCGGCGAGTTTCGATGCCATCCGCGCGATCTTCTCGAAGGTGCACGGGGACGTGGCCGAGTGCGCGCTCACCACGAGCTACCGCTCGAGTCCCGAGATCACCGCGCTCTTCGCGAGCCTGCTCGACGAGGGTGTGCAGCGCAACCTCTCATCCGTGCAGCGCGAGGGCACCAAGCCGCAGGTCATCGTGACAGCGGATCGCGACGGGTATCTTGGCGAGCTGCGGCGGCTCGTGGCCGAGGCGACGGACGAAGACGGGCTCACCGCCATCATCGTGCAGCGCAAGGAGACGGCGCATTGGCTGAAGAAACAGCTCGACGACAGCGTACGCGCGCTCGAGCGCACCGACACGCTGCCTGCGCGCGGCGTGGTGCTGCTCACGCTGGC
>CAMNAH010000039.1 GCA_946530775.1 uncultured Coriobacteriales bacterium | reverse complement strand
ATGGTGAACTTCTCGTCATCGAAGTCGATGGAGCAGCCCATGCGCTTGATCTGGTTGACGATGATGCCGCCGTACTCGCGGCGCCAGTCCTGGCAGGCCTCGAGGAACTTCTCGCGTCCGATCTCGAGACGGGAGATGCCCTCCTCCTTGAGCTTCTTGTCGACCTTGGTCTGGGTGGCGATGCCGGCGTGGTCGGTACCGAGGATCCAGCGCGTGGAGTAGCCGCGCATGCGCATGTAGCGCACGAAGGTGTCCTGGATGGTATCGTCCATGGCATGGCCCATGTGGAGCACGCCCGTCACATTGGGCGGCGGGATGACGACGGTGCAGTCGCCGACGCCCTTGGAGCGGCGATAGGCTCCTGCATTCATCCAACGTTCGACGAGCTCGGCCTCGAACACCTCGGGGTCGTAGGTCTTGGGCATCTCTTCCACGATTTGCTCCTTGTGTCTGTGAATATGCAACTTACTAAGAATACCACCCATTCGCGATGCTACAGTTATGGGCGCGAAGTCTCACATGAAAAAAGGTAAGGTACCAGCATGCTTCTCGCCCTGCTCTCGCTCTTTGTCTTCTTTGGAATCATCAGGCTCATCATCAGCGCCGTGCGCGAGTTCATGGCGTGGCTCGGCCGCGGACGCCTGGTGCACGAGATAACCTCGAGCGACTACATCGAGGCGGAATATGCCGAGGATATCCGCTTCTACGTGCAGGCTCTCGACGAGCAGCGCTCGCTCAAGCATCTTGGCAAGGAAATCAAGGGGGAGGCTCCTCGGCTCACGCCCAAGCAGCGCCGCGCCATCAGGAAGGCATCCTATAAGGCGCGCCGCGAATACCTCGATTACATCAAGCTCGGCTGGTACCAGATCGTGGTGATCTTCCTCGTGGCAAGCGTGCTCGGCCTCATCATCGAGGAGATCTGGATGTTCATCACCGAGGGGCTCACGCAGAGCCGCGTGGGCCTTGTCTGGGGGCCGTACTCCCCCATCTACGGATTCGGAGCCGTGCTGCTCACGATCGTCTGCTGGAAGCTGCGCGAGCGCGGCGCAAAGGCCTGGCAGATCTTCGTCGTAGGTATGATCGTGGGCGGTCTTCTCGAGCAGATCACCGGCTGGGGCATGGAGACGTTTCTCGGCGCGGTATCGTGGGACTACACTAACGTTCCCGGCTGCATCACCAAATGGGTCGCATGGCCCTTCCTCTTCTTCTGGGGAGGGCTTGGACTGGTGTGGTCCAAGGCGATCATGCCGGAGCTTCTCTACCACATTGGAAACCCCACCACGGTGCGCCAGGTGACATTCGTGTCGCTGCTCGCGCTCTACCTGGCGGCGGACATCTTCATGACGGTCGCCTGCTTCGGCCGCATGGCCGCACGAGACGCGGGCATCGAGCCGCAAAACGGCTTCGAGGAGTGGGTGGACGAGAACTACACCGATCAGTTCATCGCCGCGCGCTTCGAGAACATGGCCATCGATGGGGCGACGGGACGGCAGGTGCAGTAGCCTGCGCATACATGCCGTGCGAGAAGCGTTAAAGTAGTGCCATGGAAACCGCAACCGACAGATTGAGGCTCATCCTGGGCTCCGAGGGGCTCGCCAAGCTCGAGAATGCCACCGTGATGGTGCTCGGACTCGGCGGCGTGGGCTCGTCGTGCGCCGAGGCGCTCGCACGCGGCGGCGTAGGCCATCTCGTGCTCGTCGACCGCGATGTGGTGGCGCCATCGAACATCAACCGTCAGGCATTGGCGTTCCAAAGCACTATCGGCAAGCCTAAAGCCGAAGTCATGGCAGCCATGGTGGCCGATATCAACCCCTCCTGCGAGGTCACGGCCGTACAAGCCTTCATCGACAAGAACCGCATCCCCGAGCAACTCGGCGCGCTCCCCCGCCCCGATTACATCGTTGATGCCATCGATACCATCGCCCAGAAGCTCGCCATCGCGGCCTGGTGCCAGGACGAAGGCATCAAGCTTGTCTCGGCCATGGGCGGCGCCAACAAGCTCGACCCCACGCGCCTGCGTTTCTCGCGTATCGAGAAGACCGAGATCGACCCTATCGCCCGTGTGATGCGCAAGGAATGCCGCAAGCGCGGGATACATGACCTCCAGGTTCTCTGGAGCGACGAGCAGCCCCTCGAAGCAGAGGGGAAGCGCGACAAGATCGACGAGAAGGGCTTCGTGCGCGAAGGCGAGTCTATTCTGGGCACCATGAGCTACTTCCCGCCCATCATGGGCCAGATGCTCGCCAGCAAGGTCATCCGCGATATCGTGGGGCTCGGGCAATGATCGCCCACGCCGACCTGCACATCCATCTCGACCAATTCGACGATCCGGTCACGACGGCACAGGATGCCGAGCATGCGGACACCGCTCTGCTTTGCGCCACCACCACACCGCGCGGGTATCTGGCGGCGCGGGAGCTGCTTGCCCACAACCCCAACGTGCGCGTGGCCGCAGGTCTCCACCCATGGTGGCTCGACGGTCGCTGCGACGAGGATGACATAGCGCTGATGCTCGCAAGCATTCCCGACGAGCGCTATATCGGCGAGATCGGCCTCGACTTGATGGAGAAGCACGCCGCCAAGGAGACCTGGGACCTGCAGGAACGAACCTTCCGACGCATCTGCTCGGTTGCGGGGGAATGCGGCGGCAAGGTGCTGACCATCCATTCGGTACGTGCCTCGGCGACCGTACTCGATATCCTCGAGGAGACGGGCTGCCTTGGGACCTGCATCTGTATCCTCCACTGGTTCAGCGACTCGGCAGACCGTATTTGGGATGCCATCCATGCGGGCTGCTGGTTCTCGTTCGGCGAGAGGTCGCTGCGCACGGGCAAAGGCCGCGAATACCTCAAGCTCGTCCCACGCGACCGCCTGCTCCTCGAAACCGATATGCCCTGGCCTGGCGATGCCGAACGCGGATTCGCCGCGATCTCGGAATCGCTCACACGCACCGAGCAAGCTGCGGCAGCTGCAATCGGTTGCGATCCTGACACAATCGCGGAGCTGACAAGCGAAAACGCACGTCGTGTGCTGTCTTTGTGACGCTTGGCAAGTAGCGGTTCACAAATGGGCATAGTGTACAGGGCGGCTCTGAGCCGCACGTACACGAGAAAGAAGCGTCCATTATGCCCTATCGCACCGAAAACGCCGAAGGCTATATCCCCAAAGTGCTCCTCGCAGGCTCCGAGGAAGGTCTCCAACTCACCCTTGACGACGTCGTCGTGGTCTTCGCCTGCAGCGAGAACTTCGTTCCCTATCTCTCTGTCGCCCTCGAATCGCTCATCGAGAACACCTCTGCCGAGCGCCGCTACGACATTGTGGTGCTCACGCGCGATATCTCGCCCTCGAGCATGCTCACCCTCTCACGCCAGTGCAACCGCACCAACATCGGCATCGGATTTCTCGATGTGGAGGCAGCTATCGGCAACCGGAAGCTCCCCCACTACGGGCATTTCCGCCTCGAGACGTACTTCCGCCTGCTCGCGCCGTCGCTGCTTCCGAGCGTCAAGAAGGCCGTCTATCTGGATTCCGACCTCGTTGTGCTCGATGACATCGCCAAGCTCTGGGACACGGATGTGGAGGGAGAGCTCCTCGGCGCCACCCGCGACGCCGACACCATCGGCCAGATCGACGGATACGATCAGGGAGTGGGCCCGTATCTTGCCAACGACCTCGGGCTCACCGATCCGCACAAGTATTTCCAGGCGGGCGTGCTCGTCATGAATCTCGAGGAGTTCAGGCGTCGCACCACGCCCGAGGAGCTTCTCGGCATCGCCACGCAGCGCGTATGGCGCTGGCTCGACCAGGACGTGCTCAACAAGGTCGCCGACGGCGACTATACGCGCATCGACATGCGCTGGAACTACCTTTACGACTGGTGCGGGCTGCGCCGCAACTCCATCGTCGCACAGGCCCCGCAGGATTTCCGCGACGAGTACGAGGCGGCGCGCCAGAACCCGGCTATCGTGCACTACGCCGGCCCCGATGACCGCCCGTGGCTCTATCCGGAATGCGACCTCGCCGAATACTTCTGGGATTACGCAAGCCGCTGCCCGTATCTGGGAACGCTGCGCACGCGCCTCGAGGAATCGCACACGAAGCCCCTCGAGGTAGCAGAGCGCACCAAGACCGCCCTTGCGCTGCATGTGGGCATGCCGCTTTTCGATAAGGCCTTCCCGCCCAAGACCGAGCGCCGCATGAACACCATCGGCGCCTACATGCGCATGGGCGGCAGCTTGGGATAAACCCTCAACAAACGAATCAAGCAAGAAAAAACGGCCGCCGGATTGCTCCGACGGCCGTTCGCATACCTGTGTGCAAAGCCTATGCGCGGTAGATCTCGGGTTTGGCATCGCCGTCCACGCACTCGGGCGTGATGACGACGCGCTTGATATCGAGCTCATCGGGGATATCGAACATGGTATCCTGCAGCACCTGCTCGAGGATGGCGCGCAGGCCGCGGGCACCCGTGCCACGCGCAAGCGCGAGCTTGGCGATGGCGCGGAGCGACTCGGGCGTGAACTCGAGGTTGACACCCTCGATCGCGAACATCCTGCGATACTGCTTCACAAGGGCGTTCTTGGGCGTGGTGAGGATATCCACCAGGTCGTCCTCGGTGAGCTCGCGCGTGGCGGTGATCACGGGGATACGGCCGATGAACTCGGGGATCATGCCGAACTTGTGCAGGTCCTGGGGCATGACCTGGGCCATGAGCGCGGTCTCGTCATCGACGGCGTTCTTGGAGAGGTCGGCGTTGAAGCCGACGCCCTTCTTGCCGATACGGTCGGCCACGATCTTGTCGAGGCCCACGAACGCACCGCCGCAGATGAACAGGATATTGGTGGTGTCGATATGGATGAGCTCCTGCTGGGGATGCTTGCGGCCACCCTGGGGAGGAACGCTCGCCTCGGTTCCCTCGAGGATCTTGAGAAGCGCCTGCTGCACGCCCTCGCCCGACACGTCGCGCGTGATGGAGAGGTTCTCGGCCTTGCGGGCGATCTTATCGATCTCGTCCACGTAGACGATGCCGAGCTCGGCACGCGAGACGTCGCCATCGGCGGCGGTGATGAGCTTCAGCAGGATGTTCTCGACATCCTCGCCCACGTAGCCCGCCTCGGTGAGGGTGGTGGCGTCGGCGATCGCGAAGGGCACCTCGAGGAAGCGCGCAAGCGTCTGCGCGAGCAGCGTCTTGCCCGTGCCGGTGGGTCCCAGCAGCAGGATGTTGCTCTTGGCGATCTCGACATCCTCGCTATCCTCATCGACCTCGTCATTGCCCGAGATGATGCGGCGGTAGTGGTTGTAGACGGCCACGCTCAGCGCACGCTTGGCGTCTTCCTGGCCCATGACGTACTGCGACAGCTCGTCGTAGATCTCATGGGGCGTGGGAAGATGCTTGAGCTCGATCTCGCCGTCCTCGTCGGTGAGCTCATCCTCATAGGGTGCGTCGGGATACGGCGCGCCGTTGATCATCTCTGCAGCGGTGGTGATGCACTCGTCGCAGATGCAGATGCCGTTGGGGCCCTGGATGAGCTTGTCGACCTGGCTGCGGCTCTTGCCGCAGAAGGCGCAGTGCATCTCGTGCTGGGTGCCGTCAGCGCCGTTGTCGTTATATGCCATGGATCGAAGACTCCAGACTAGGCGTGGTCTTACGCCTGCTCGGTGCGGGACGTGATGACGCGGTCCACGAGGCCGTACTCGAGAGCCTCGTGAGCGCGCAGGTAGTTGTCGCGCTCGGTGTCGGCGTTGATCTTCTCGATGGGCTGGCCGGTGGCCTCTGCCAGGATCTCGTTGAGGTGCTGACGGATCCACTTGGTCTCATCAGCGACGATCTGGATGTCGGTCTGCTGGCCCTCAACGCCGGAGCTGGGCTGGTGGATGAGCACCATGGAGTTGGGAAGCGCCATGCGCTTGCCCTTGGCGCCGGATGCGAGCAGCACCGCAGCCATGGACGCGGCCATGCCAACGCAGATGGTGGAAACCTCGGGCTTGATGAAGTTCATCGTGTCGAGAATGCCGAGACCTGCATAGACCTCTCCGCCGGGCGAGTCGATGTAGAGCGAGATGTCCTTGTCGGGATCCTGGCTCTCGAGGTGCAGGAGCTGGGCGATCACGAGGTTGGCGCTCTCGCGGGTGATGGGCTCGCCGAGGAAGACGATACGGTCGTTCAGGAGGCGAGAATAGATATCGTAGCTGCGCTCGCCGCGCGGGGTCTGCTCGATAACGTAAGGGATGAGCGGGATGTTGGTCGGGTTAATCATGTGAATCCTCCTTCTACTCCCCTTATTGATACCCCGGGCAAGGATTATCTTGCCCGGGGCATGCAATTCGCTTGAAAAAAGCCGTGCCTACTCGGCAGGGGTCTCCTCAGCGGGGGTCTCCTCGGCAGGAGCCTCCTCAGCCTTCTTGGCGGCCTTCTTCTTGGTGGTCTTCTTCTTGGGCTTATCCTCGGCCTTGGCGCGCTCGGCGACCTCGTCGACGATCTCGACCTTGGCGTTCTCGACGAGCCAGGCAAGAGCCTTGGTGCGCCTGATGGACTCGCGGATGGCGGGCAGGCGGCCGTCGTTGGTCCACTCGGCGATGGCGGCGTCGACGTCCTCGACCTGGGCCTTCTCGAACTCGGCGCGAACCTCGTCGGCGTCGACGGTCACGCCGAGGTGCTTGGCGAGAGCGTCGAGCGCGAGCGACTGGCGGGCGCGGTCGTCGGCCTGGGCACGCAGGTCCTCAAGGAAGGCGCCCATGTCGATGCCGCGAGCACCGAGGTACATGTCGAGCGACATGCCCTGACGCTGCAGAGTGTTGAGGAACTCCTGAGCGAGCTCCTGGAAGATCTGGTTCTTGTAGTTCTCGGGGATCTCCTCGAGGTCGAGGTTCTTGCCGAGGGCCTCGACGAGACGGTCCTCCTTGAGGCCGGGCAGCGAGCGGAGCTTGTCGGCCTCGATCTCGTCCTTGACGGCGTTGCGCAAATCGGCAACGGTGTCGAAGCCGAAGTTCTTCTTGGCAAGCTCGTCATCGAGCTCGGGCTTGACGGCCTTCATGATGGAGTTGAGGGTCACGTTGAGCTTGACGGCGTCATCGCCCTCGCCCCATGCGGCCTCCTTGGTGTCGCCGGCCTTCAGGCCGACGATGGCGTCATGAAGTTCGGCGGGGATGTTGGCACCATCGAGCGAGATCATGCGGTTGGTGCCGGCGAAGCGCTCGCCGCCCTCGACGTTCTCGATGTTGACCTGGACAATGTCGCCATCCTTAACGGCACGCTTGAGCTTGGCATCCTCGTAGGTGGTCTGGTACGAGAGGAGCTGGTCGATCTGGAGATCGATCTCGGCCTCGGTAGCCTCATCGGGCGGCATCTGGATGGAGGGAGCATCGAAGGTGGTGAGGCTGGCGTCGGGACGGACCTCCATGTGGCACTCCACCACGTAGTCGGTGCCGGCAGCGAGCAGCTCGGGCTCGGCGGGGTACTCGACACGGCCGATGGGCACGATGTCGAGCTCGTTCATAATCATAGGCTCGATGTCGTTCAGGACGTCATTGGTGGCCTGGCCGAGAACAGCCTGCTTGCCGACGATGCCGTCGATGACGGGACGGGGGACGTGGCCGCGACGGAAGCCCTGGAACTGGTACTTGTGGGCGATATCCTTGTACGTCTTGGCAATTGCTGCATCTACGTCCGCAGCAGGAACGGTGACCTGCGCGGTGAGGACGCCATCCTTCGGCTCCTCGGGTTTGACGGTGATGTTCAACGCATCCTCCATATGTCTCGCGATCCAGGCGATCTCTCGCCAACCTAACCAAAGTTGCGTGTGCCTGCGTTGGTGCGGGCGAAAGGACTCGAACCTTCACGGGCAAGCCCACTGGAACCTAAATCCAGCGCGTCTACCAATTCCGCCACGCCCGCAGCAGAAACGCACAGCTTATGAATGATAGCAAAGAAGCAGGTCATAAACGCCCTGACAGCGCAAATTTACGTGATAAACGAAATTGGCCGTCCAGATGGCGCATGTTACGATTGTCCAAGCATGTACGCGGCGTTGCAAAGGAGCTTGCCATGAGGGGTTTCGGATCGCGTAAGGTCGTCATCATAGGATGCGGGCGCGTCGGCAGCCACGCCGCGCTCTCGCTCATGGTGAACCAGCTCGTGGACGAGATCATCCTGCTCGATGTCAACGAACAGGCGGCGTATGCCGAGATGATGGACCTCAAGGACTGGTCGAGCGCGCTCAACATCCACGTGAAGGTGCGCACGGGAAGCTACGACGATTGCGCCGACGCGCAGTTCGTGATCATGACCGCGGGCAGACATCGCAAGCCCGGCGAGAGCAGGCTCGACATGTTGCAGGGCACCTTCTCGATCCTGCGCGGCATCGTGAGCCCGCTTCGCGACAGCGGCTTCCACGGCATCCTCATCTCGGTCTCTAACCCCGCCGATGTTGTT